>NZ_JACBXC010000800.1 GCF_013870535.1 Streptomyces phytophilus
CGCGGCGGGGGCGGTGACGTGATCCGGGTGCTGCTCGTGGACGACCAGGCCCTCATCCGGGGCGGGTTCCGGGCGCTGCTCGACGCCGAGGACGACATCGAGGTGGTCGGCGAGGCCGCCGACGGCGCCGACGGCGTACGGCTCGCCGCCCGGCACCGGCCGGACGTGGCGCTGGTCGACGTGCAGATGCCGGTGCTCGACGGCATCGAGGCGACCCGCAGGATCGCCGCCGACCCCGAGCTGGCCGCCGTGCACGTCGTCATCCTCACCAACTACGGCGTGGACGAGTACGTCTGGGGCGCGCTGCGCGCCGGGGCGGCCGGGTTCCTCGTCAAGGACATGGAGCCGGAGGACCTGCTGCACGGCGTACGGGTCGCCGCCCGCGGCGACGCGCTGCTCTCCCCCGCGCTGACGCGCAAGCTGATCCAGGAGTACGTCTCCCGCCCCGCCGGCGGCGTGCCCGACGCCGACCACGCGCTGCGCGAACTCACCCGGCGCGAGCGCGAGGTCGTCACCCTCGTCGGCGGCGGCCTCAGCAACGAGGAGATCGCCGCCCGGCTGCACATCAGCCCGATCACCGCAAAGACGCACGTCAGCAGGTCGATGACGAAGCTCGGCGTCCGCGACCGGGCCCAACTCGTCGTGCTCGCCTACGAGACGGGCCTGGTCACCCCGCGCGGACCGGCGGCCGGGCAGCCCGCCGGCGACTTCTGACGGGGGCTCGGACGGCACCCGCGCGCGCCCCGGTGTCGGTGGCAGGCTCTATGCTCTGAACCCATGCTCGAAGACCGCGCGACGCCCCTGAGCCCCCGTCAAGTCGCGCAGCAGCAGCCCCTTCCGGGCGCGGATCCGGTCGCGCTGCAGCCGGCTCTCCCGCTGCCCGCGCCGACCGCCCCGGCCGAGCCCGCGGACCCGGCGCGTACCGCGGAGACGGAGCCCGCGGGAACCGGGGCCGACACCGCCGGGACCGGCTCCGGGACCGACGCGGGGGAACATCCCGGCGCCGCGGCGCCGGCCGCCGGCCTGTGGCCCGGGGACTACCCGGAGGCGTACGCCGTCGTCGACGTCGAGACCACCGGGCTGCGCTCCGACGACCGCATCGTCTCCGCCGCCGTCTACCGCCTCGACGCCCGCGGCACGGTCCAGGACAGCTGGTACACGCTGGTCAACCCCCAGCGCGACCCGGGCCCGGTGTGGATCCACGGCCTGACGCGCGAGATGCTCGCCGACGCGCCGCTCTTCCCGGAGATCGCCGAGGAGTTCGCGGCGCGGCTGGAGGACCGGGTGCTCGTCGCGCACAACGCGGTCTTCGACTGGATGATGATCGCCCGCGAGTACGCCCGCGCCGGGCTCACCGCCCCGGTGCGCCGCCGGCTGTGCACCATCGCGCTGGCCCGGCAGCTGCGGCTGCCCCTGCCCAACGCCCGGCTGGCGTCGCTGGCCGAACACTTCGGCGTCGCCCAGCGCAGGGCCCACGACGCCGAGGACGACGCCCGCGTCCTCGCCGAGATCTTCCGCCCCAGCCTGGCGCAGGCCGCCGAGGCGGGCGCGCGGCTGCCGCTGCTGGCCTGCCAGCCGCTCACGGAGTGGTCCGAGCAGCCGGCGGCGGGCGGCGCGAGCGGCTCCG
Source organism: Streptomyces phytophilus (assembly GCF_013870535.1). Taxonomy (GTDB): domain Bacteria; phylum Actinomycetota; class Actinomycetes; order Streptomycetales; family Streptomycetaceae; genus Streptomyces; species Streptomyces phytophilus. Next base: position 1,628 of record NZ_JACBXC010000800.1, read on the forward strand.
GCGGCACGCGCTCGCCGGGCGGCCACGGGGCGTACCAGTGGCGCACCTGGCGGCCGAACCGCCGACTGCCCGCGTCGCCGTACCCCAACCCCGGGCGGTACGTGCGCGGCGGCCGGCTCAAGCAGGGCATGCGCGTGGCGTTCTCCGGCGACACGGCGGTGGACCGCAGCCTGCTGGAGGACCGGGCGGTCGAGGCCGGGCTGCACGTCGCGGGCAGCGTCTCGCGGTACACGAGCCTGCTGGTCACCAACGACCCGGGCGCGCCGACGAGCAAGGTGACGCGGGCCGCCGCGCACGGCACCCCGGTGATCGACGAGGCGGCCTTCCTCCACCTCATGCGGGACGTCGAGCCGGCGGAAGGACCGGCGGAGGGTAGCGGCGGGGCGGGGTAGCGGGGCCCCCTCGGGCGGCGGTACGGCGGGGGGTACCGTCAAGGGGTGTACCGCTTCCTGTTGTCCCGGCAGTGGGTGATCACCACCCTGGTGGCCGTCCTGCTCATCCCCGTGATGATCCAGCTCGGCTTCTGGCAGTTGCACCGCCACCAGGACCGGGTCGCGCGCAACGACCTCATCGCCCGGAACCTCCAGGCGGAGCCGGTCCCCGTGGAGCGGCTCACCCGCGAGGGCCGCACGGTGCCGCGGGAGGACACCTGGCGCACGGTCACCGCCACAGGTGCGTACGAGCCGGAGCGCGAGGTCGTCGTACGGCAGCGGCTCGGTGCCGACGACAAGCAGGGCTACTTCGTCGTCACCCCGCTCCGCCTCGGCGACGGCTCCGCCGTCCTCGTCAACCGCGGCTGGGTGCCCGCGGGCGCCGACCTCACCAGCTTCCCGAAGGTGCCGCCCCCGCCCACCGGCGAGGTCACCGTCACCGGCCGGCTGCGCCCCGACGAGACGACCGGCAGCGGCATCCGCGACAAGGCCGGCCTGCCGGACCGCCAGGTGATGCTGATCAACAGCGCCGACGAGGCCGCGGACGGGCTGCCGGGGCCGGTGCTCGGCGGGTTCGTCGAGCTGGTCGCCACCTCGCCGCGGCCCGCGGGCAGGCAGCCCGAGCCGGTCCCGGAGCCGGACCACAGCAGCATCGGGGTGCACATCGCGTACGCGATCCAGTGGTGGATCTTCGCGGCGGCGGTGCCGGTGGGCTGGTGGATCCTCGTACGCCGCGAGCGCCGCGACCGCGAGGCGGCGGCGGCGAAGGCGGCAGCAGCGGCGAAAAC
>NZ_JACBXC010000801.1 GCF_013870535.1 Streptomyces phytophilus
CGCGCGTGCCCCTCGAACCCGCCGCGCACACTGACCGCCGCCTGCGGTGCCCAGACGAGCGGCGCGACGGCGGCCCCGAACAGCGCGAGCCCGCACCCGCCCAGCCCGACACCGGCACCCCGGCGTACCTCCCGACCACGCATCTCCTGACCACGTACCTCTCGACCCCGCATCTCCCGGCCGCCCACCTCCCGGCCCCGCACCTGTCGACCGCGCACCTCCCCGCCGTCCACGCCCGCACCACCCGCCCCTTCCTCCCCCACACCGGACACAGACGCGCCCGCCCCGCCGCGAAGTTCCCCCACCTCCGCCCCCGCGCCCCCTGGCGACGCGCGTAGACATCGGGCATCATCCTGCGATGTACCACCTGCTCAGCCGGAAACCCCCACAACTCCCCACCCCAGCAGGAGGTTCCACATGCGCGTACGTTCCGCACTCACCGCCCTGGCCCTCGTCGTCGGCGCCTCGGTGGGCGTCGCCGCCGCCCCCGCCTCGGCCGCGGCAGGCCCCGCGGCCCCCGCCAAGGCCACCTCGCCGGCCGCGCCCCTGGTCACGAAGATCAGCCACTCCCAGGCCACGTCGATGTTCCGCTCCTCCGGCATCACCTGGTCGTCCTCCGGCGGCTGCTCCGACCGCAACAACTCCACCTGCACCTCCTTCGACCAGCTCAACCTCCCCTCCGCCCAGGGCGCCCAGACCCTCAAGTCCGCGAGCGGCTGCGCCCTGAACATCACCGGCGGCACCGAGACCGGCCACGCCGGCGGCACGTACAGCCACTGGAACGGCTACAAGCTCGACTACTCCCTCGGCACCTGCATCAACAACTACGTGACCGGCAACTTCGCCTACATCGGCCAGCGCGGCGACGGCGCCGCGATGTACCAGTCCGGCTCCGGCAACATCTACGCCCGCGAGGGCAACCACTGGGACGTCACGTACTACAACTGCGGCGGCTGCTGACCCCCGTCCAGCCCCCCGCTGCGACCCTGCGGCCCCGCAACGCAGGCCGTAGGGTCGCGGTATGCGACTGAGCACCCTGATCCTGCCCGTCCGGCGGTGGCACTCCGGCGGTCGTGCGCAATGGCAGCGGGCGGAGGAGTTGGGCTTCTCCGCCGCGTACACCTACGACCACCTCTCCTGGCGCACGTTTCGCGACGGGCCCTGGTTCGGTGCCCTGCCGACCCTGACCGCCGCCGCCTGCGCGACCTCCCGGCTGCGCCTCGGCACGCTCGTGACCTCGCCGAACTTCCGCCATCCGGTCACGCTGGCCAAGGAGTTGATCTCGCTCGACGACGTGTCGGGCGGGCGGATGGTGCTGGGGATCGGAGCCGGAGGTTCCGGGTTCGACGCGACCGCGCTGGGGCAGCAGCCGTGGGCGGTGCGGGAGCGGACGGAGCGGTTCGGGGAGTTCGTGCCGCTGCTGGACACGCTGCTGACGCAGGACACCACGTCGTACGCGGGCACCTACTACTCCGCGCACGAGGTACGCAACATCCCCGGCTGCGTGCAGCGGCCGCGGCTGCCGTTCGCCGTGGCGGCGACCGGGCCGCGCGGCATGCGGCTGGCCGCCCGGTACGGGCAGGCGTGGGTGACCACCGGCGACCCCCGGACCTCCGCGACCGGCACCGCCGCCGACTCCCTCGCGGCCATCCGCACCCAGGTCGACCGCCTCGCCGAGGCCGGCGCCGCCGTGGGAAGGGACACCGCGGCCCTGGAGAAGGTGCTGCTCGCCGGCTTCACCCCGGACCGGCCGCTGGACTCCCTCGACGCCTTCGTCGACTTCGCGGGCCGCCACGCCGCCCTCGGCTTCACCGAGATCGTGCTGCACTGGCCCATCCCGGACTCGGTCTTCGCCGCCGACGAGGCCGTCTTCGAGCGCATCGCGACCGAGGCGCCCGGGCAGTTGGCGGCCTGACAGCTCACGGGGCGCGGAGTGCGTCCACCGCCAGCCGGGCCGCGGTGCCGATCACCGCGTCGGCCGCCGGGAGCGTCACGGCGGTCGCGGCGGCTCGGGTGCAGACGGCGACCGCGTAGCGACCTCCGTCCGGGTACTCCACGACGCCGATCTCGTGCCGCAGCGTCGGCAGCGTGCCCGTCTTCCCGCTGACGCGTACGTCGTCGAAGGGGAAACCGGACGCCAGCCGGTGCCCCCACGCCTGGGTGCCCAGCGTGCGGCGCAGGTCGGCGGCGTACGCGCCGGTGCACACCTCGTCGCGCCAGACGGCGGCGAGGAGGGCGGTGAGATCGCGCGGGGTGGAGCGGTTGGTACGGGCTGGGTCGAGGGCCCGGAGGCGGGCGACACGGGCGGGGTCGAGGAGCGCGGTGGCACCGGCGTCGCCGGCGTCCTCGGCGAGTGCGGCGTAGAGGTCGCGTACCTTCTGCACGGCGGTGGTACGGGTCAGGCCCAGGGCGGTCATGGTGCGGTTGACGGCCTCGATGCCGACGGTGTCCCACAGCACGTCGGCGGCGGTGTTGTCGCTGACGGAGACCGCGAGGACGGCCAGGTCGCGCAGCGAGAGGCGGGCGGCGTCGCGCATGGCGCCGAGCCCGGTGGGGCCGGGGGTGCGGCCGGCGGCGGGGATGTCGACGGCGGCGGCGAGATCGACGCGGCCCTGCTCGGCCTCGCGGTAGAGGGTGGCCAGGAGGCACACCTTGTGCACGCTGGCCGTGCTGACCGGGGTGTCGGCGGCGACGGCGAGGCCGGATCCGGTGTCGATGTCGCGTGCGTGGAGCTGGCCGGTGACGCCGGCTTCCGTGAACGCCCGGCGGATGCGGGATGTGGCGGTGCGGTGGGCGGGGTCGCCACCGCCGCCGCCGTACTCGCCTGGACCGAGCGGGTGC
>NZ_JACBXC010000802.1 GCF_013870535.1 Streptomyces phytophilus
GCAGCCGCCATCCGTGTTCGCGCGCGTGCTTGCGCAGCCGCGCGTCGGGGTTGATCGCGTACGGATGGCCGACGAGCGAGAGCATCGGGATGTCGTTCGCCGAGTCGCTGTACGCGGCGCAGCGCTCCAGCTCCAGCGCCTCCGCGGCGGCCAGCGCCCGTACCGCCTCGGCCTTGGCGGGGCCGTGCAGCACCTCGCCGACGAGCCGGCCGGTGTATACGCCGCCGACGGACTCCGCGACCGTGCCCAGGGCGCCGGTCAGGCCGAGCCGGCGGGCGATGATCGTCGCGGTCTCGACGGGGGCGGCGGTGACGAGCCACACCTTCTGGCCGGCGTCGAGGTGCGCCTCGGCGAGCGCGCGGGTGCCGGGCCAGATGCGCTCGGCCATGTACTCGTCGTAGATCTCCTCGCCCATCTCCATGAGATCGGCGACGCGGTGGCCCTGCACGATGGACAGGGCGCTGGACTGCGCGTCCTCCATGTGCCCGGAGTGCTCGGCGCCGGCGAGGCGGAAGTACGCCTGCTGCCAGGCGAACCGGGCGAGGTCGCGGGTGCGGAAGAACTTGCGCTTGTAGAGCCCGCGGCCGAAGTGGTAGAGCGCGGCGCCCTGCATGATCGTGTTGTCGAGGTCGAAGAAGGCCGCCGCGTGCACGTCGCCGTGAACGGGGAAGTCCGGTTCTTCGTCCTCTTTTGCCGCCTCGCCGGCCGGCGCCACGCCTTCCGCGAGCGCGGCGTGCTCCAGCTCCTGCGAGGTCTTGCGCGCCGCCTCGGCCGCGGCCTCGCCGGCGGCGACGCTGCGCGCGGTCGCGCGGCGTCTGCGGCTGAGCCATCCGAATGCGGCCATGACGATGAGCATAACGGTGCGAGGCGGGCCAACCGGTGTCGAGGGGCCGGGCCTCCGTGGACGCACGCGTGAACTCCCGGGTGGTTTCTGCCCGGCCTTGCGTGCCCACTGCCCGGTCGTATTCGTTTCAGGGCCGTTGTCTGTCCGGTTCTGCTCGCTTACGCGTGGCTCCGTACGCTCGTGCATCGCGGCACAATCGATGACATGAGCCTGCTGCGACGCAAGACCGCCGCCCCCGCGCCCGCCCCCGCCGACCGGACCGTGACCCTCATCGGCAAGCCCGGCTGCCATCTGTGCGACGAGGCGCGCGAGGTGGTCGCCGCCGTCTGCGCGGAGCTGGGTGCCGGCTGGGAGGAGAGGGACATCACCCGGGACGAGGAGCTGTACCGGCGCTACTGGGAGCAGATCCCGGTGGTCCTCGTGGACGGTGAGCAGCACGACTTCTGGCGGGTCGACCCGGAGAGGCTGCGGCGGGCGCTGCGGTCGTGAGCCGCGGGGTGACGCCCGTCACTTTGCCCGGACAAAGCGGACACCATCTTTGTGCACGCGTTCACAAAGGCATAGCCTTCTCCCATCAGTGCGGTTTCGCCCCGGCGGGCCGTACGCGGCACCGCGCTAGCGTCAGGAGCACTGTGGCAACTGGCCGAACTCACCGAACGGCGACCCGAAGCCGAGGGATCCCCGAGGCCACCGTCGCCCGGCTCCCGCTTTATCTGCGGGCCCTCACGGCGCTTTCGGAGCGCTCCGTGCCCACGGTCTCCTCCGAGGAACTGGCCGCCGCCGCCGGCGTCAACTCGGCGAAGCTGCGCAAGGACTTCTCGTACCTCGGCTCCTACGGCACCCGCGGCGTCGGCTACGACGTCGAGTACCTCGTCTACCAGATCTCCCGCGAGCTGGGCCTGACCCAGGACTGGCCCGTCGTCATCGTCGGTATCGGCAACCTCGGCGCCGCCCTCGCCGGCTACGGCGGCTTCGCCTCGCGCGGCTTCCGCGTCGCCGGGCTCATCGACGCGGACCGGGCCATGACCGGCAAGCAGGTCGCGGGCCTGACCGTCCGGCACACCGACGAGCTGGAGCCGCTGATCAAGGAGAGCGGCGTCTCCATCGGCGTCATCGCCACCCCCGCGGGCGCCGCGCAGGCGGTCTGCAACCGGCTGGTGGAGGCGGGCGTCACCTCGATCCTCAACTTCGCGCCGACCGTGCTGAACGTCCCCGAGGGCGTCGACGTCCGCAAGGTCGACCTCTCGATAGAGCTGCAGATCCTCGCCTTCCACGAGCAGCGCAAGGCCGGCGAGGAGGCCGAGCTGCGCGAGGCCGAGGCGGCGGACGCGGTGCAGGGCGGCAAGCCCGCGGCGGACGCGGCGGCGCGCCCCACCGCCGCGAAGAAGCGCACCGGTCAGGGGCCCGACGGGGACGTACCCGCCGTGATGCCCGCATGAGTGTCCTCGTCGTCGGCCTCAGCCACCGCAGCGCGCCCGTGAGCGTGCTGGAGCGGGCCTCGCTCGCGCCGGACGCGCGCGCGAAGCTGCTCGCGGACGCGGTGGCGGCGGCTCCGGTCACGGAGGCGGCGGTGCTGGCCACGTGCAACCGGATCGAGCTGTACGCCGCGGTGGACAAGTTCCACGCGGGCGTCGCCGAGCTGTCGACGCTGCTGGCGCAGCACGCGGGCGCGAGCCTGGAGGAGCTGACGCCGCACCTGTACGTGCACTACGAGGACCGCGCCGTGCACCACCTGTTCACGGTGGGTTGCGGGCTGGACTCCATGGTCGTCGGCGAGGGGCAGATCCTCGGCCAGATCAAGGAGTCGCTGGCGCTCGGGCAGCAGCAGCACACCGCGGGCCGGACGCTGAACGACCTGTTCCAGCAGGCGCTGCGGGTCGGCAAGCGGGCGCACAGCGAGACGGGGATCGACAAGGCGGGGCAGTCGCTGGTGTCGTTCGGGCTGGCCCAGCTCGCGGCCGGGGCGCCGGTGGCCGAGTGGGTGGCGGGACG
>NZ_JACBXC010000803.1 GCF_013870535.1 Streptomyces phytophilus
GGCGGCGTAGGCGGCGCGGCGGTCGGGCTGGGCGAGGAGGCCGACGAGGTCGCGGCAGGAGGGCTGGTGGTCCTCGGCGGGGGCGGTGTCCATGGGCGTCCGTTCGGTTGCGGTGCGGTCGTGGTCCCGTTGGTCGTCCCGTACAGGTATCGCGGTCACGGGCCGCCTCGAAAGTCGTTTTCCCGGCCTCATGCGGCCCTCGGGCCGATCGGCGTCAGCACGCCGAGCCGGTCCTCGACCGCCTGCGCCGCCTCCAGGCACAGGTCCTCCCGGAACGCCCGCCCGACGATCTGCACGCCCACGGGCAGGCCGTCCACGACACCCGTCGGTACGGCCACACCCGGCACGCCCGCGAAGCTCGTCGCGCTGCACAGCCGCATCGCCGAGGCGACCCGGTCCCGGCCCGCCCGGTCGCGGGACTCCAGCCCCGGCTCGACGGGCGGCTCGGTGAACGACGGGCCCAGCAGCAGCGGGTAGGCGTCGAGGAACTCGGCCCACGAGCGGCGAACGGACAGCCACGTGCCCATCAGCCGCACCAGTTCGTCCGCGGTCGCGGGCGGTGTCTCCGCCATCGCCATCGCGAGGTAGCGGTCGCCGCCCTCGCCGAGCAGCGTCCGTACCGCCGGCCAGGTCGGGGCGAACTCGGTGACGGTCAGCCGCCCGTACGCCTCCAGTGCCTCGTCCAGCCGCGGCACGTCCGCCACTTCGCGCACGGCGTATCCCGCGTCGCGCAGTGCGTCGGCCGCGGTCTCGACGGCCCCGCGGATCGCCGGGTGGACGCCGTGGCCGCCGGGGTCCGCCACGACCGCGACCGGCAGCGGCCCGGGGAGCGCTTCGCCGTACGGCGGCACCGGTACGGCCCGGGGGTCGCGCGGATCGGTACCGGCCAGCGCCTCGTACGCCAGCCGCAGGTCGGCCACCGTCCGGGCCAGCGGCCCATCCGTGACCAGCACCTGGGAGGCGGGGCCCGGGTCGTCGGGGCCGAGGACGCGGTGGTCCGCCGGGAACCGGCCGGTGGACGGCTTCAGCCCGGCCACCCCGCAGAACTGGGCCGGGACGCGCACCGAGCCCCCGGCGTCGCTGCCGAGCCCCAGCGCCGCCATGCCCGTGGCCACGGCGACCGCGTCGCCGCCGCTGGAGCCGCCCGGGGTGCGGCTGCTGTCCCACGGGTTGACGGTGTCGCCGAAGAGTTCGCTGCGCGTGTGCATCCCCGCCAGGATCAGGGTGGGGACGTTGCCGTGCCCGATCGGGATGGCCCCGGCGGCGCGCAGCCGCGCCACCGGAGGCGCGTCGGCCGCCGCCACGAGATCGCGGAAGCGTGGCACGCCGAACGTGGTCGGCACGCCCTCGACGGGCGTGCTCTCCTTCACCGTGAACGGCACGCCCGCCAGCGGCCCCAGCGCCTCACCGGCGGAGAGCCTGCGGTCCGTCCGTACCGCGGCCTCCTGTGCGCGCTCCGCGAGGAGCTGGGTGACCGCGTTCACCTCCGGGTTGACCTCGGCGATGCGGTCGAGGTGGCTGCCGACCAGCTCCGCGGCCGAGACGTGTCCGCCGCGTACGGCTTCCGCCTGTTCGGTGGCCGGCATCTTCCACAGGTCGTCACGCATGGTCCCTTTTCCTCCCCGACGTTCCGATGCGCTCGCATCGGAACGGTCACCGTACCCTTGATCCGATACGAGCGCATCGATTAAGGAGGCGGGCCGGGGGCATGCCCAGACAGGTGGATCACGTGGGCCGGCGCCGCACCATCGCCGAGGCCGTTTGCCGCCTCGCCGGCGAACGCGGCCTGGAGGGCGTGACCCTGCGCGACGTCGCCGCCCGCGCCGGGGTGTCCATGGGCGCCGTGCAGCGGTGCTTCCGCACCAAGGAGGAGATGCTGGTGTTCGCGCTCGGGTACGTGAGCGAGCGGGTCGGCGAACGGGTCAGGGCCCGCCTCGTCCGGAGCCCGGCCCAGTCGGCGGGTACGGCGCTGGGGCACGCCGCCGCCGAGGTGTCCCTGCTCGGGGACGAGCACCGCGCGGAGGCCAGGGTCTGGCTCGCGTTCGTCGCGCAGGCGGCAGTCAGCGACACGCTCGCCGGGACGCTGCGGGCGAACTACGCGGGCCTGCACGAGGTGTTCGTCCGCCTGATCGCGGAAGCCGCCGAGGGCGCCGGGCGGGAAGCGCCCCTCGACCCGCAGCGCGAGGCCCGCGCGCTCCTCGCCCTCGCGGACGGCCTCACCGTGCACGTCCTCGTCGGCCACCTCACCCCGCAGGAGGCGCACGACGTCCTCCACGCCCACCTGGCCGGCCTCTGGGAGTGAGCCGGCTCATACGGCCCTTGGCGCGGGGTGCGCCGTTTTGTATCGTGGGGGAACAAACGCTGTTCTCCACCCCTGGGGGTTACGTATGGGCAGGCCCGCGGACATAGGTGCCTTCAAGGCACTGCTCCTCGACATGGACGGTACGCTCCTGAACTCCGACGCCGTCGTCGAGCGCATCTGGCGCCGCTGGGCCACCGAGAACGGCAAGGACGCCGAGGAGATCCTGCGCCACGCCCACGGGCGGCAGGCGCACGCCACCATGGCGCACCTCTTCCCCGAGCGGCCCGTCGAGCAGAACCTCGCCGACAACGCGCGCATGCTCGCCTGGGAGACCGCCGACACCGACGGCATCGTGCCCGTGCCCGGCGCGCCGGAGTTCATGAAGTCCCTGGCGGGGCTGCCGCACGCGCTCGTCACGTCCGCCGACCGCGGGCTGTCGCAGGCCCGGATGGCCGCCGCCGGGCTGCCGGTGCCGGCGGTCTCCATCACGGCCGAGTGCGTGAGCGCCAGCAAGCCGGACCCGGAGGG
>NZ_JACBXC010000804.1 GCF_013870535.1 Streptomyces phytophilus
CGTACGGTGGTGGCGTACCGTACGGCCCCTCCCCGCCTCTACGGGAGGCCGCGATCCAGCGCGTTGAACAGGGTGCCGTTCGACAGGTCTCCGGACATCTCCCAGACCATCCCGCCGAGCAGCCCCTTCTCCCTGATGTACGCGGTCTTCTGGTCGATCGCCCAGGTGTCGTCGAAGGACCACCACTGGCCGTTCGCCCCGGTGTACCCGTACGTGGCCACGGACTGGGTGTCGTGGTGCACGGTCATGTTGGGCACCATGGCGAGCAGGTTGTCGTAGCCGCGGGTGCCGGCCTCCTCCTGGAACTGGCCGGGCGCGGCCCCGTTGGCGCTCTGCCACTCGCCGTTCGCGCCGCCGTCGGCCACCTGCTGCCAGCCGCGCCCGTAGAACGGGAAGCCGATGGTCAGCTTGCGCGGCTTGACGCCCGCCTTCAGGTAGTGCTGCACGGCGCCGTCGATGCTGAAGTCGTTCGGGTACGGCGACTGCGCGTCCGGGTAGAGGTTGGCCTGGTGGCCGGTGCGGTTGGGCTCCCACGAGTTGTCGCTGCCGGAACCGTGGAAGTCGTAGCCCTGGACGTTGGCGAAGTCCATGTACTTGAAGATCTCCTTCAGGTCCCAGCCGGCGTCGATCTTCTTCGGGTCGGCGGGGGTGAAGGCGGTCAGCAGCTTGTGGTCGCCGCCCAGCGCGTCGAGCTGCCGCCGGAACTCGGCGATCAGCGCGGTGTTGTTGGCCTTGTCGTCGGTGGACCAGTGGTTGCCCGGGTGCCCGTCGGGCGAGCCCGGCCACTCCCAGTCCAGGTCGATGCCGTCGAAGATGCCGGCGCCCACGCCGGGGCCGCCGGCGCCGTTGTACGCGGGCAGGTCGCCCTTGATGTACATGTCGATGCACGACTTGACGAACTTCTCCCGGGAGGCGGGCGTCCTGGCGACGTCGGAGAAGTACTTGGAGTAGGTCCAGCCGCCCAGCGAGACGAGGATCTTCAGGTGCGGGTGCTTGGCCTTGAGCTTCTTGAGCTGGTTGAAGTTGCCGCGCAGCTTGCCCCAGCCGTCGTCGGCGACGCCGTCGACCGACTGGCCGGCGGGGAAGGCCCGGCCGTAGTCGGCCTCGGCGTCGCCGGCGCCGTCGCCCTGGTTGGGGTCCTGGGGGTTCGGCGTGGTGCCCTTGGTGACGCCGTTGAGGCAGGTGAGGTTCTGCGGGTCGATGTTGGCGAAGGCGTAGTTGATGACGTCCAGCTTGGCCGCGGCGCCGGAGGTGTCGAGGTCCTTCACGAAGTACTGGCGGCCGTAGATGCCCCACTGCACGAAGTAGCCGACCTTCGCGTAGCCGCCCTGGCCGACTGCTTCGTCGGTGGTGACGGTCAGGGTGTTGCTGGCGGGCGAGGGGTTGTCGGCGGCGTCGCGGGCCTTGACCGTGAAGTCGTACTGCGTGGCGGGGGTGAGCCCGGTCAGCGTGCTGGTCAGGGTGTCCGCGGGCACGCTCGCGACCAGCGCCGTGCCGCGGTGGACGTCGTAGGCGGCGACGCGCTTGTCGTCGGTCGCCGCGTCCCACCTCAGCTCCACGGTGCTGGCGGTCACGGCCGTCGACCGCAGGTTGCGGGGGGCCGTGGGCGGCACCGTGTCGGTGGCCGGGTCCACGGTCGTCGCGGTCACGGGGGCGCTGGGCGGGCCCTCGTTGCCGCGGGAGTCCTTGGCCCGGACGGTGAACTGGTAGGAGGTGGCGGGGGTCAGGTCGCGGACGGTGGCCTGGGTGGTGGCGCTGGCCGCCACGACGGCGCCGCCGCGCAGGACCTCGTACGAGGTCACGGGGAAGTCGCCCTGGCTCGCCGCGTTCCACTTCAGCGTCACGGTACGGGCGGTGGTGTCGGCGACGGCAACGCCGCCGGGTGCCTGCGGGGGCACGGCCGGGCTGCCGTCGCACTTGTCGCCGTTGATCAGGCAGCCGGTGGGCGCGGTCATCGGGCCGCTGCCGCTGAAGGTGTAGCTGTACGGCTCGGTGTCGCGGCCCGCCGGTACGCGGGCGTTGTAGTACGCGGGCGTGACGGTGACGTGGCGGCCGTCGACCTGCGCGGTGCCGTGGGTGTGGTTGCTGATCGACACGCCGGCCGGCAGGTCGAACTCCAGCGACCAGTTCTCCACCGCGGCGGTGCCGGCGTTGGCGACCACGAACTTGCCCGTCCACGACGAGCCGCTGCCGGAGCTGCTGAACGTCGCGGTCAGCCCCGCCTGGGCGCTGGCGGGCGGGGCGAGGGTGGTGAGTCCGGTGAGCGCCAGCGCCAGCACGGCGAGGACGGCGAGCAGGCGCCGGGACGCGGGAAACGATCTGAGGCGTAAGGGTGCGGCTCTCTGCACGGACACGGCTCTCCTTGTGGGGAAGACGACGTCCACCCGCGCACCGGGTCGTCCGAAGGCTCGGGTGGTCGGACGCGAATCGTGCGGTATAGACCTCTAAGACAGCCCCGGGTCGCGGACATGTCAATGTGAAGGGTGCGGGCGGCGGACCGTACCAATCCGGGCACCCGGGGGGTTCCCCCACGCTCCGGCGGGCCAGAAAGGACTGGACCAATCCCCGTAAATTTTACTGTCCCTTGACCCGCCGCGGACCCGGCCGGTCGTCGGGCAGGGGCAGTTGCGCGGTCCTCAGATCCAGCCCTGCTGCCAGGCCCGGTGCGCGGCTGCGTGCCGCGAGGACACGCCGAGCTTTCCCATCGCGGCGGAGAGGTAGTTGCGTACGGTGCCGGGCGCGAGGTGCACCTCGGCGGCGATCTCCGCGACCGACGCGCCCGTGCGCGCCGCGCGCAGCACCTCCAGCTCGCGGTCGCTGAGCGGGC
>NZ_JACBXC010000805.1 GCF_013870535.1 Streptomyces phytophilus
TCGCTTTCGTGGCCACCTCCAGCGGGTCCAGCGGCGAGGGCCGGGCCGGCGGTGGCGACGGGCGCGAGAGCGGAGTGCTGGCCGACGGGAGCCGGGGTGGCGGGCGCGCGCAGGGGGGCGAGACGACAAAGAAGGACGAGAGCGCCGAGCCGTCCGAGCGGCGCAGGCCCTCGCCCGCAGGCGGTGGCGCGGAGCAGGAAGGCGAGTCCGCGACGCCCCGTAAGGGAGGGGGGACCGCGCAGGAGGACCAGGCCGGGCCCGCCGCCCGGAACCCCCTCGCGTGGTCGGTGCGTTCGCACGTCTGGGAGTCCGGTTGCGACCACCGCTACCTCGTCGACAAGTCGCCCGGCGACGTGCCGCCCCCGCCGATGGCGCAGGACGCCGAGGCGTGGGCCTCCAGCCAGGGCGCCGTCCACGGCGGTACGACGAACATCGAGACCGCCATCGAGCCCAGCGGCGACGAGCCGGTGACCGTCACCGCCGTCCACGTACGCAAGACGGCGAGCGGCACGCCGCTGCCGTGGAGCGCGTTCGCGATGTCGTCCGGCTGCGGCGGCGAGGTCACCGAGGCGGCGTACAGCGTCGACCTCGACATGCCCCGCCCCGTCCTCAAGCCCCAGCAGGGCGGCGACTCCACGCAGAAGTGGGACCCCCCGGCGCTGCCCTACCGGGTCACCGCCGACGATCCGCTGTCCCTCCTCGTCCACGCGGGCGCCGAGGACCACGACGTCCGCTGGTACCTGGAGGTCGAGTGGAGCACCGGTGACGACTCCGGCGTCATCCGCATCGACGACCAGGGCGCCCCGTTCCGCACCAGCGGCATCAAGGGCAGCCCCCTGTACGACTACGACACCCTCAAGGGCTCCTGGTACGCGTGGCCGACCGACGACGCCGTGGAGGAGTCCGCCTCCCCGGCGCAGTAGCCGCCGGGGCCGGACCGGGAGGAAGCGGAAGAAGCGGAAGGTGAGCCACCGGCGGGGAGCGGAATCCGGCCAGATGAAACGGTTCTCCAGGTCAAGACCGCGTTCTGGGGCCGGAATTGGGGAGGATTCCGCTGTGGGGGATGCGCATGTGGCGCGGGCAGACGATAGGGTTAGCCTGCCCGGGCCGGGAGCCCTCGTAAGGGTGGGGAGAGTCATGGACCAGATAGCAATGCGCGGCAAGGCGCGAGTTCCTGCGATCAACTGCGGGAGCACGGCGTCGCGGGCGCGTGTCGACCGGCATCTAGCCGTGCTCGGCGGGCCCGCCGTCCCCCAGGGGGACGCGGACAGCGCCACCATGCTCATGCGTGAGCTGACCGCCCGCGAGGACCGGGCCGCCAAGCCGGGCCGGATGGCGCGCGTTTCCCTCTTCGCTCCGCTGCGGAAGCTGCGGCGCTCCCTCTTCGGCAACCGCCGGAGCTGACGGACAGCTCGTATCGGGGCGGGCGCGGCGACCCGGCATGCCGTGCCCGCCCCGATCGCTGCCGCGTAGGTACGAGCCCCCCACCCGGCAGACCGCCGACGGTGCGCCTCAGCCCCGGCCCCGCGCGCTGCGCCGTACCGCCAGCGGGACGAACACCGCCAGCAGCAGCACCGACCAGCCCAGTGCCGCCGCCACCGGATGCGTCATCGGCCACGCCGCGCCCGGCGCGTCGTCCAGCCCCGGCGGCGCGCTGCCCGTCAGGTCCCGGACGGCCGTGACGTACGCGCTGAGCGGGTTCCACTCCACCACCGCCCGCAGCCATCCCGGCATGCCGTACGTCGGGACGTAGGCGTTGGAGAGCAGTTGGAGCATGAACGTGGTGCTCGCCAGCTGCCCCGCCGCCTCCTCGTTCCCGACCACCATCCCCAGGTGGATCCCGATCCACACCGAGGCGAACCGCAGCAGGAGCAGCAGCCCCAGCGCACCGGCCGTCGCCGCCGCCCCGCCGTCGTTGCGCCAGCCCACGGCGTAGCCGACCGCGACCAGCGGCACCAGCCCGGCCGTGAACAGCAGCACGTCCGCCACGGCCTGCCCCAGCGGCAGCGCCGCCCGGCTGATCGGCAGCGCCCGGAAGCGCTCCGTCACCCCGCGGCCGGTGTCGACGGCGGCCTGGAGCATGCCGGTGACCAGGCCGCCGGCGGCGGTGGTGGCGAAGAGGCCGGGGACGATGTACGTGCGGTAGTCGGCGCCGCCGGGGAGTGAGACGGAGTTGCCGAAGACGTAGCCGAAGAAGAGCAGCAGCGTCAGCGGCATCACCTGGGTGATGACGAGCAGCGCGGGGTTGCGCCGCGCGCGCTGGAACTGCCGGCCGACCATGGCCATGCCGTCGTACGCGAGGTCGCTCATGCCGCCGCCTCCTTCGCGGTCCCGGTGTCGTCCGCCCCCGTGAGCCGGAGGAAGACCTCGTCCAGCGTCGGCCTGCGCAGGGTCGCGTCGACCACGGGCACGCCCGCCCTGTCCAGCTCGCGCACCACGCGCGGCAGGGTCAGCCCCGGGTCGTACGCCGCGGCCCCGACCGCCAGCCGCTCCGCGTCCAGCCGCGGTTCGCCGCCGGTCAGCGGCCCGAGCACCACGGCCGCCGCCGCGAGCGCCGCCTCCTCGGCCACGACCACCTCCGCGTACGCGCCCACGCGCCGCTTCAGCTCGTCCGGCGTGCCGGTGACGGCCGCCCGGCCGTGGTCGACGACCACCACCGAGTCCGCCAGCCGGTCCGCCTCCTCCAGGTACTGCGTCGTCAGCAGCACCGTCGTGCCGGCCGCCGACAGCTCGCGCACCGCCGCCCAGATCTGCTCGCGGCTGGCCGGGTCGAGCCCGGTGGTCGGCTCGTCCAGGAAGAGCACCTGCGGCCGGGACAGCAG
>NZ_JACBXC010000806.1 GCF_013870535.1 Streptomyces phytophilus
CGTCGCCGGCTACACCGAGGTGCTGATCCCACCCGCGCCCGCCCCGCGCGCCCAGCACTGCCACCTCGCCGTCGTACCGGCCCACCGCCGCCGCGGCCTCGGCCGCTGGGTCACGGCCGAGATGCTGCGCCGGCTGCACGCCGAGCACCCGCAGATCAGCGAAGTGGAGACCGCCGCGGCGGACGGCGAGGCCGCGGTGCTCGCCCTCGGCGAGCAGTTCGGCTTCCGCCCGTACCGCCGCACCCACACCTACCGGCTGCACCTGCCCGGCTGAGCCCGCAACCGTCCCGGGCGCCAGCCGACAGCCGACAGCCGCCGACTGCCAGCCGTCATCTGTCGTCGGTCATCTGATATCTGTCAGCTGTCAGCCGGGGCCGGCGGTCGCGGCGAGCGAGCCGAGGAGTGCGAGCGCCTCGCTGCTGGGCGAGCCCGGCTCCGCGTGGTAGACGACCAACTCCTGCCCCGGGGCCGCTCGCACGTCGAAGGTCTGCATCGTCAGCGTCAGCGGACCCACGTCCCGGTGCGCGAAGCGCTTGTGCTCCAGCGCCTTCCCGCGGGCGTCGTGCCGCGCCCACAGCTCCGCGAACTCCGGGCTCGACTCCAGCAGCCCGGCAAGCACCCGCCGCACCCGCGGATCGTCCGGCGCCGCGCCGTGGCCCAGCCGGAAGCCCGCGACCGAGTTGCGCGCCACGTCCTGCCAGTCCCGGTAGAAGGAGCGGGCGGCGGGGTCGGTGAACACGACCTCCATGAGGTTGCGCGAGTGCGGCCAGCCGACGAAGAGCGCGTCTGCGATGGCGTTCGAGGCGAGCACGTCGTACGCGCGGTTGTGGACGACGGCCGGGTTGTGCGGCCAGGCGTCCATGAGGGCGAGCAGGCCCGGCTCCACCCGGTCCGGCACCGCGGCGGCGCGGGCGCGGGGCCCCACGCCCGCCAGCCGGAACAGATGCAGCCGGCCGTCCTCGTCCAGCCGCAGCGCGGCGGCGAGCGCGTCGAGGACCTGCGCGGACGGCGAGCGCTCCCGGCCCTGCTCCAGCCGTACGTAGTAGTCGGCGCTGACCCCCGCCAGCAGGGCGACCTCCTCGCGCCGCAGCCCCGGCACCCGGCGCTGCCCCGTGACCGCGAGGTTCGCCGCGGCCGGGGTGACGCCCGCGCGCCGCGCGGTGAGGAAGGCGCCCAGCTCGGTACGTGCCATGCCGACCATGCTAGGCACGCCGCCCGCCGCCGTGCCTGGGTGCGCCGCACCCAGGAGGAGGCCGCCTCTGCCGCGGGCACCGCGGGCGACCCAGCCTCGTAGCCATGACCACACAGCACGCAGAGCAGACTCCCGCCGGCGCGAAGACCGTCCTCGTCACCGGCGCCAGCAGCGGCATCGGCGAGGCCGTCGCGGCCCGGCTCGCCGCCGAGGGCCACCGGGTGGTGGCGGGCGCCCGCCGCACCGACCGCCTCCTGGCCCTCGCGGAGCGTACGGCCGCCGCCGCGGCCCGCGCCGGCGGCGCACTGGAGCCCGTGGCCCTCGACGTGACGGACCGCGCGGACGTCGAGGACTTCGTCTCCGGTGCCCGCGCCCGCCACGGCCGCGTCGACGTGTTCGTCGCCAACGCCGGGGTGATGCCGCTGTCGCGGCTGGACTCCCTGCTCGTCGCCGAGTGGGACCGCATGATCGACGTGAACGTCCGCGGACTGCTCCACGGCATCGCCGCGGCACTGCCCGTGTTCGGCGCCCAGGGCTCCGGGCACTTCGTCACCGTCGCCAGCGTCGGCGCCCACGAGGTCGTGCCCACCGGCGCCGTGTACTGCGCCACGAAGTACGCGGCCTGGGCGATCACGGAGGGCCTGCGGCAGGAGTCCGACCCCTCGGTGCGGGTGACGACCGTCTCGCCCGGCGTCGTCGCCTCCGAACTCGCCGGCACCATCACCGACCCCGGCGCCGCCGAGGCCATGCGCACCTACCGCGCCCACGCGATCGCCCCGGACGCCGTCGCCGCCGCCGTCTCGTACGCCCTGTCCCAGCCGCCCGAGGTGGACGTCAACGAAATCGTCGTACGCCCCGCCCGCCAGCGCTGACATGCGGCGGCCCCGCCGCAGCCGCCGGGGGACCGCGGCCCGGGGCGACCGGTACGTTGGGCGCATGACGGCGGCAGCGGCGGGTCCGCCCACAGACCCCGGGACGAGCGAGGAAGCGCAGGCACTGCGGTCCCTCATGCGCGCGGACCTCCGCGCCGCGATGAAGGCACGCGACCGCGAGGTCGTCTCCGCGCTGCGCACCGCACTCGGCGCCATCGACAACGCCGAAGCCGTCCAGGCCCCCGACACCCCCGCCGGGCAGGAGAGCGCGCACGTCGCCGGCGCGACCTCCGGCGTCGGCTCCGCCGAGGCCGCCCGGCGGGTGCTCTCCGCCGACGACGTATGCGCCCTGCTGCGCGCGCAGATCACCGAACGCCGCACCGAGGCCGAGGTCTACGAGACGGCCGGCCAGGCCGGCGCCGCCGCGCGGCTGCACCGCGAAGCCGACGCGCTCGGCACGTACCTGACCCGCTAGGACACCGGCCCGCACCCCGGCAGACCAGCACCCCGCGAGCCGCCGGGGCGGTCAACCGGCCCCGGCGGCAGGTGAGTTCGGACGGGCGTTGTCAGTGCCCCTCGGCAGACTGGGGGGCGTACGGGACACGTCCGACGAACGGAGGCGACGATGGCGTACGACAGCGCCGAGGTGACCGCGGCCCAGGCATACCGCCGGCTGGTGCGCAGCGCGCAGGCGGCGCTCGCGGAACCCGGGGTCACACACCCCGCTTCCGCAGCCGGAGCACGTTCCAGGATACGC
>NZ_JACBXC010000807.1 GCF_013870535.1 Streptomyces phytophilus
CGAGCACGGCCTGCGGGCCGTCGCCGCCGGAGGCGGCGATCCGCGCGGTGGCGACGGCGCTCATCACCGGGATGCCCATCGTGATGCCGACCTGCTGGGTCATGGTCGCCAGCCCCGTGGCCAGACCCTGTTCCGAGTCGGGCAGTCCGGAGGTGGCGGTGACCATGAATCCGACGATCATCAGCATGTTGCCGACGCCGCCGGCGAACGTCGCCGCGAGCAGCAGCCAGATCCAGTCGCCGGAGGTGCCGAGCGCGAGCAGCGCCGCGGTGGCGACGGCCTGGGCCGTGCCGCCGTAGACGATCGCCGCGCGGCTGCCGACGCGGCCGATCACCCGCCCGCCGAGGGTGCCGCCGAGGACGGTGCCCAGGCCCAGGACGCCGAAGGCCAGGCCGGTGGCGAGCGGCGTGTAGCCGAGGACTTCCTGCAGGTAGAGGGTGAGCAGGAAGACGAGGGAGGTCTCGGTGAGGAAGGCGACGAGCCCGGCGGCGTTGCCCCACACGACGGTGGGCCGCCGGAGGATGCGTACCGGCACCAGCGGCTTGTCCGCCCGCTTCTCCACGAACCAGAACCCGGTGAGCAGTACGGCGCCCGCGCCGAGCGCGGCGAGGGTCAGCGGCTCGGTCCAGCCGGCCTCGCCGGCGCGGGTGAGCCCGTAGACGACGGCGAGCAGCCCGCCGGTGACGGTGACCGCGCCGGGGAGGTCGAGCCGGGGCCGGCCGGCGGGGCGGGAGTCGGCGATGACGGCGGGGGCGACGGCGAGGACCGCGGCGGTCACGGGCACGTTGATGAGGAAGGCCCAGCGCCAGGAGAGCAGGTCGGTGAGGAGTCCGCCGAGTACGGCGCCGGCGGTGAACCCGGCGGACATCAGCGCCCCGTTGAGCCCGAGCGCCCGCTGCCGCAGCGGACCCTCCGGGAAGGCGGTGGTGAGCAGGGAGAGCCCGGCGGGGACGACGGCGGCGGTGGCCAGGCCCTGGAGCACGCGGGCGGCGAGCAGCATCCCGGGGGAGGTGGCGAGGCCGCCGAGCACGGAGGACAGGCCGAGCAGGGCCATGCCGCCGAGGAAGAGCCGCTTGCGGCCGAAGAGGTCGGCGATACGGCCGAAGAGGAGGGTGAAGCCGGCGGCGGCAAGGGCGAAGGCGGTGGCGATCCACTGCAGCCGGGCGAGGGGGAAGCCGAGCCCCGCGCCGATGGCGGGGAGGGCGACGTTCAGGATGGAGAAGTCCACCGCGACCATGAACTGGGCGCCGAGGAGGAGGGTGAGGACGAGCTTCTGCCGGCTGGTCATGCGCGCGGGAGGCGCGGTGACGGCCCCGTCGAGGACGGCCATGGGAGTTCCCTTCGTACGGGCTAACGGGACCTCTGTTCCGTTAAGCTGGGTCGAAGGTAGCAGGGAATCGACTACTAATGAAACTGGAGACCCATTAATGAGCGCGGCAGAGTCGAGTCCGGAACCGGACCCCGGCACCCTGCGGCCCGGCGGCCGTACCGCACGGGTCCGCGCGGCGGTCCTCAGGGCCGCCGGCGACGCCCTGGCGGAGCAGGGCTTCGCCCACCTCGACCTCGCCGACGTCGCCCGCCGCGCCGAGGTCGGCAAGACCACCGTCTACCGCCGCTGGGGCTCGGCCACCGGGCTCATCGCCGACCTGCTCGCGGACATGGCGGAGCAGTCCGTACCGCGCACCGAGACCGGCACCCTGCTCGGCGACCTGCGCGCCAACGCCCGCCTCGTCCAGGGCACCCTGACCGACCCCCGGCAGGGCGCGCTGTTCCGCGCGGTGATCGCGGCGGCCACGTGCGACGACCGCACGGCCGCCGCCCTGCACCGCTTCTACGCCGTCCGCATCGCCGAGTGGGCTCCCTGCGTCGAGCAGGCGGTGGCCCGCGGCGAACTCCCCGGGGGCACGGACCCGCACGAGGTCGTCCGCGCCGTCTCCGCCCCCCTCTACTACCGCCTCCTCGCCAGCGGCGACCCCCTCGACACCGCGGCCGCCGACCGCGCCGCGGAGGCGGCGGCGGTGGCGGCGCGGGAGGGGGCGTACGTCGTGTGACGGCGGCGGAGACCTGAGGGCGCGTCAGGCGTCGTGCTTGCGGAGGAACGTCTGCAGGCCCGCGAGGTCGTCGGTGTTGACCCAGTCGACGTTCGCGTCGAGCAGCGTGCGCCATATGTTGTCGCGCGCCTCGCCCGGGAGGTCGGGCGTGGCCCAGAAGCGGACCGTCTGGCCCTGCCTGTGGGCGGTGTGGACGATGAGGTTCAGCCAGTTGCGCTCGGCGGCCGGCATCGTGCCGGTGCCCTGCCAGGTGAAGCTGGAGTTCCAGTTGCCGCTGACGAGCGGGATGAACGACGCGGGGACACCGGAGTTGATGTCGTCGTGGCGGCCGTCGTAGAAGGCGTACCGGAGCTTCTCGGCCTCCATCGGCGCCCGGGCGCCGCGGTCGCCGGAGATGACGGCGGTCACCGCGCGGCGCCGCACCTTGCCGCCGGTGGCCGAGCTGAAGATCGACCCGTAGCCGCGCAGCACCTCGGACAGCGCGCGGTACGTGGGGTCGCCGGCGGTCTTGAGGTCGATGAGCAGTTGCAGGGTGAGCTTGTGGCCCTTGTAGACCCGGCCGCCGTTGGCCCGGATGCGGCGTGCCAGCGGGTCGAGATAGAGCCGCTGGAGCGTGCGGGCGGGGTCGAGCTGCGACTCGTCGTGGGCGACGAGGAGTTGGCCGTCGACCAGCCAGATGTCCGACTCGACGCTCGCGAAGCCGTGGTCGAGCGCGTCGAGGAGCGGGCGCTCGTGGAGGTAGTCGTTGTGCGCGTGCGCCCGCTTC
>NZ_JACBXC010000808.1 GCF_013870535.1 Streptomyces phytophilus
TGGCCGAGGCCCCGGCGGCCCGACCTCCCGCCGCGCAGGCTCATGTTCCCGAGGCTCCCGGTGCCGCAGTCCCCGGCGTCGAGGTCCCCGGTGCCGAGGTCTCCGGCTCCGCGACCCCCGGTGCAGGGTCTCCCGGCTCGGAAGCCCCCGGCGCCGAGCCCTCCGGCCCGGCAGCCCCCGGCGCCCAAGCGCCTGTTTTCGAAGCCCCCGACGTCGACGAGTCCGTCCCCGACCGTTCGGCCGACGAGACCGACGAGGCCGGCGGCGGGTTCGAGCCGCCCGACAGCCGTACCGCCCCGTCCGGCTACTCCGACGATGCCCGCGCCGGCGCCGCTCAACTGCCCCGTACCGGTGCCGACATCTGGCTTCCGCTCGCCTCCGGCATCGGCAGTCTCGCCGCCCTCGGCGCCGGGGCCGTCGTGGTGGCCCGCAAGCGCCGCAACGCCTGACGCCCCGCCCAACGGAGGAGGGCCCCGCGGCGCTGCTTGGGTTCTAGTGGTCGTTGCAACACCCAGTTCAGGGGTGGCGATGGACTTCAAGATCCGGGAGGGCCGGAGGCCGCAGGGGCCCAGGAAGCTGGTCCAGGAGCGGGAGGCATACCTTCGGCTTGTGGATCAAGGAATGAGTTACTCCGGGGCTGCCCAGGTCATCGGGATCAACGTCCGGACGGGCAAGAGATGGCGGAACGGGCGCGGCGCCTCGGGTAAGAACAAGGCGGCACCACCGATCAACGCGGTGGTGCCGCCGCCCGTTGAGGCGACGCCGGCTCCCTCGCGCTATCTGGGCGAGGCGGACCGCATGCACATCGCCGACCGGCTGCGTGAGAAGGCTACGGTCCGGGCCATCGCGGCTGAGCTGGGCCGCAGCCCGTCGACGATCAGCCGGGAGATACGCCGCAACCGGCACCCCGTGAACGGCCAGTACCGGCCCCACGCCGCCCAGGCCCGCGCGATGGCCCGCCGGCCGCGCCCCAAGCCCGGGAAGATCGGCCAGAACCAGGAACTGCGGGACTTCATCCAAAGGCATCTGACCCTGTGCTGGAGTCCCGAGCAGATCTGTCACGCTCTGCGCAGGCGCTTCCCCCACCGGCCGGAGATGCACGTGACCCACGAGACCATCTACCAGGCCCTTTACGTCCAGGGCCGCGGTGAACTGCGCCGCGAGCTGACCCGCGCCCTGCGCACCGGGCGGGCCATGCGCCGCCCGCACCGCCATGCCGCCAGGCGTCAGGCGCGCTACTCACACCCCATGGTGATGATCAGCGAACGGCCCGCCGAGGCCGCCGACCGCGCCATCCCCGGCCACTGGGAAGGCGACCTCATCGTCGGCCGCAACTCCCGCTCCGCCATCGCCACCCTGGTCGAACGCAGCACCCGCTACCTGATGCTCGTCCACCTGCCCACCGACCACAGCGCGGCGGCCGTGCTCACGGCGCTGACGGACACGGTCCAGACCCTCCCGCCGCACCTGAAGCGGTCCCTGACCTGGGACCAGGGCAGCGAGATGGCCGCCCATCACGCCTTCAGCATCGCCACCGACATCCCGGTCTACTTCTGCGACCCCGGCAGCCCCTGGCAGCGCGGCTCGAACGAGAACACGAACGGCCTCCTGCGGCAATACTTCCCCAAAGGCACCGACCTGTCGGTCCACACCCCCGACCGCCTGGCCGCAGTCGCCGCCGAACTCAACAGCCGCCCACGCAAGACGCTCGACTGGGAAACCCCAGCCGAGCGCCTGGCTAAACTACTCACGGCTTGATCAACTCACCGCGTGTTGCGACGACCCCTTGGATCCGCCCTGCCGCGGGGCCCTCCTCGTACGTCGTCGGCGCCTCGTCCCCTCCCGGCCGCCCGTGCCGGAGGCGGTCACGCGCCAGGCGTCACGCGATGTCGATGACCCCCACCCGCTTCTCCGGGTCGGTCTCGCGCAGCGGGCCCATCATGGCGCTCGCCACGTCGTTCGGCGTGATCTCCGTCTTGCTGCCGTCGCCGCGCTGGACGAGGAGGCCGTCGAAGGTGCTGCCGTACAGCGCCTCCAGCTTCTCCAGGTCGAACTTCGGCGCCAGCTTGCCGTCCGGCGTCGCCTGCATCGTCAGGAACTCGGAGATGGAGCGCTCCGGGCTGAACTCGATGTAGCGGTCGCCCGCCTGCACCGCGACGTAGCCCGACATCGCCGTCTCGGCGAAGCCGTTCATCGCCGTGTCGAACTCCGCCTGGCTGACGGCCGGCTCCTGCTGCGAGACCGGCAGTGTCACCGGCTTGTTCGCGCCGCCGGCCGCGCGCTCGTCGAACGCCGCCCGCACCGCGCTCATGGACTTCTCCACGTCCACGGCCTCGTGCGGCTCGCCCTTCACGGGCACGGCCTCGCCGTCGACGAAGCGGATCATGCCGTCCTTGCCGCCGCCCGCCTCGTCGGCGATCTCCTGCAGCTGGGCCCGGAGCTTGTCGGTGTCGTCGACCATCGCCGGGTCGACCTCGCGGGAGCCGCCGAAGAGCGAGCCGATGACGGACACCGGGTTGTAGTCACTGCCCATCGCCGAGCGGACGCTCTCCGCGGTGTCGATGCCGAGGCCGGCCGACTGCGGCGTCAGCTTCTGCTCCTGCTCGCCGACGCGGAGCACGATCGGCGCCTTCGTCCGCTCCTCGACGGCCTCGTCGAGCTTGGCCACCGCCTGGTCGCGGGAGCTGCCGCCGATGTCGACGCCGAGGACGGTCGTGCCCTTCGGCACGTCGTCGTTGTTGAGGACGAGGCCCGCGCCGTACGCGATGCACAGCACCCCGAAGACGCCGGCGCCGGCCATGACGGCGAGCTTC
>NZ_JACBXC010000809.1 GCF_013870535.1 Streptomyces phytophilus
GGGCGGCGACAGCGGCACGGACAGCGGCTCGGCGCCGGATTCGCCCGGTCGGGTGGAGCCCGCAGAGCCGGCGCAGCCGCCGTCGTCGGCGCGGCCGGAGCAGCCGGAGAGCGGCGGCGCGGGGCCGACGGCCGTGGGCATCGAGTCGTACTCGGCGGACGGGCGCACCCTGAAGCTGCACTTCTGGGGCGGCGTGTGCACGGACTACGCGGCGACGGCCGAGGAGTCGGGCGGCGCGGTGACGGCGCGGCTCACCGGCGAGGAGAAGGAGCCGGGCCAGGTCTGCATCAAGATCGCCAAGCGCTTCACGGAGACGGTGGAGCTGTCCGCGCCGCTGGACGGCCGCAAGGTCGTGGACGCGGGGACCGGGGAGAAGGTGGCGGCGAAGTAGGCGCGGGAGCGTAGGCACCGCCACGCAGGGCGACCTCGCCCACACAAGCGGAAGGCGGCGGAACCGTGGGGGTTTCCGCCGCCTTCCTCCATGCCGGTACGCGCCGGCAGCCCGCGGGCGCTCCGGGCGCGCTCCTCAGCTGAAGGAGTCGCCGCAGGCGCAGGAGCCGGTCGCGTTCGGGTTGTCGATCGTGAAGCCCTGCTTCTCGATGGTGTCGACGAAGTCGATCGACGCACCGGTCAGATACGGGGCGCTCATCCGGTCCGTCACGACCGAGACGCCGCCGAAGTCCTTGACGACGTCGCCGTCGAGGTCGCGGTCGTCGAAGAAGAGCTGGTAGCGCAGGCCGGAGCAGCCACCGGGCTGTACGGCGACGCGGAGCTTGAGATCCGGCTGGCCTTCCTGCTCCAGCAGGTTCTTGACCTTCGCCGCAGCGGCGTCGGACAGAATGATGCCGTCGACTGCGGTGGTCTCGCCCTGAACGGTCATTCGCATGTCTCCCGGGTTGTGGACTGCTTGCCGATCGAGTCCAACCGGCCGCGCCCCCGATTCATTCCGGCCGGGCGCGCGCATTCTTGCTCCTTGCATGCTCGCATACGCCACCACTTCGGGTCATCCGCCCAAGGTCGGAGGAGGGCGTACGGACCGGGCCGGGACGTGCGCGCGGCATTCGTCACATTGACGCGAGCACCATCGTCAACCTGACGCGAAGGGGATATGATTAATAATGTCAATATGACGAAAACAGCTGCGCCGGCAGCCCGCCGCGAGCCGAAGAGAAAGGGTGGAGTGCGCTGTGACCACCGCCCAGGACCTTGATGTGACCCCCACACCCCTCGCCCTGCTGCTGCTCGGGCGGGAGGCGGACCCCTCCAGCGAGCGCGGCGTCGACTGTCCCGGCGACCTGCCGGCCCCCTCCGACCCCGGGCTCGTCGAACGCGCCCGCGCGGCCAAGGAGCGACTGGGCGAGAAGGTCTTCGTCCTCGGCCACCACTACCAGCGCGACGAGGTCATCCAGTTCGCCGACGTGACCGGCGACTCCTTCAAGCTCGCGCAGCAGGCCGCGGCCCGCCCCGAGGCGGAGTACATCGTCTTCTGCGGCGTGCACTTCATGGCCGAGTCGGCGGACATCCTCACCACCGACGCCCAGGCGGTCGTCCTGCCCGACCTGGCCGCCGGCTGCTCCATGGCCGACATGGCCACCGCCGAGCAGGTCGCCGAGTGCTGGGACGTGCTCACCGAGGCCGGCGTCGCGGACGCCACCGTCCCCGTGTCGTACATGAACTC
The DNA here is from genome assembly GCF_013870535.1 of Streptomyces phytophilus. Taxonomy (GTDB): domain Bacteria; phylum Actinomycetota; class Actinomycetes; order Streptomycetales; family Streptomycetaceae; genus Streptomyces; species Streptomyces phytophilus. The sequence continues at coordinate 1,679 of NZ_JACBXC010000809.1, forward strand.
CTCCGCCGACATCAAGGCGTTCACCGGCCGGCACGGCGGCACGATATGCACCTCCTCCAACGCGGAGCGGGCCCTGGACTGGGCCTTCGCGCAACGCGAGGCCGGCGCGGGCAAGGTGCTGTTCCTGCCCGACCAGCACCTCGGCCGCAACACCGCGGTACGCGACCTGGGCCTGTCCCCCGGCGACTGCGTCCTCTACAACCCGCACCGGCCGAACGGCGGCCTGACCGCCGAGCAGCTGCGCGCCGCGAAGATGATCCTGTGGCGCGGGCACTGCTCCGTGCACGGCCGCTTCTCGCTCGACTCCGTCGACGAGGTACGCGAGCGCATCCCCGGCGTGAACGTGCTGGTCCACCCCGAGTGCAAGCACGAAGTGGTCGCCGCCGCCGACCAGGTCGGCTCCACCGAGCACATCATCAAGGCCCTCGACGCGGCCCCCGCGGGCTCGAAGTGGGCGGTGGGCACGGAGCTGAACCTCGTCCGCCGGCTGGCCAAGCGCCACCCCGACAAGGAGATCGTCTTCCTCGACCGCACCGTCTGCTTCTGCTCCACCATGAACCGCATCGACCTGCCCCACCTGGTCTGGGCGCTGGAGTCGCTGGCGGACGGCAAGCTCGTCAACCGCGTCGAGGTCGACAAGGAGACCGAGCACTTCGCCAGGCTCGCGCTGGAGCGGATGCTGGCACTGCCCTGACGTCCGGATACGGGGGGTGACGCGGGCCCGGCGCAGAGCAGAGGATTGACCGCATGATGCTGCGCCAGGTCCGCGACACGAAGGACGACGCCGAGGCCGTACGCCTCACCGCCCACGCCGCGTTCGCCGCCTCGCACGAGGCCAAGGGCGACCCGCCCGAGGAGCCCGACGAGAACGGCGCGATCCTCCTGCGCAGCGTCGTACGGCACCTGGCCCGCACCGACCCCAGCGGCTGCTGGCTGGCCATGGACGACTCCGGCCGGCCGGTCGGCGCGGCGCTGTCCACCAGACGCGAGGGCACCTGGGGGCTGTCGCTGCTGGTCGTCGTGCCGGACGCGCAGGGCAAGGGGCTCGGCAAGGCGCTGCTCGCGCGCACGCTCGCGTACGGGCGCGGCTGCCTGCGCGGCCTCATCTGCGGCTCCCGCCACCCGCACGCCGCC
>NZ_JACBXC010000081.1 GCF_013870535.1 Streptomyces phytophilus
CCGGTGAGTTTCGTACAGCAGTACCGCCGGCACCGACCGGCCGTTCCCCACCGCGGCGTTCGCCGCCGACACCACGGGGCTGCCGCGCCACCTCGGCTTGGCGCGGGCCCGCGTCTGCGTCTGCGTCTGCGTCTGCGCTGCGTCTGCGGCCACAGCCTCGGTGCCGCCGTCCGCTACGCCGCCGCGTCCCGCGGGGTCAGCGCCCGCTCCACCGCCTCGCGCGTCAGCTTCCGCAGCTCCCCCGGGTCGTCCAGGTCGCTGCCCACGACGAGTCCGTCGCGCAGCACCAGCAGGATGTCCGCGGTGCGCGCCGGGTCCGGGTGCCCGTCCGCGGCCAGCAGGTCCCGCATCAGCCCGCGGAACCACCGGCGGTAGTCCCCCACCGCGCGGCGCACCGGGTGGTCCGGGTCGGGGTACTCGGCGGCGGCGTTGATGAAGGGGCAGCCGCGGAACCCGGGCCCCGCGCCGGCCTCGGCGATGTGGTCGTAGACGGCGAGCACCGTGGCGCGCGGCGGGCCGCCGGCGAGGGCCTCGGCCGCCTGCTGCTGGCGCCGGCACTGGTCGGTCAGGTAGGCCGCGACCAGGTCGTCCTTGGTACGGAAGTGGTGGTAGAAGGTCGCCTTGGCCACGCCCGCCTCGGCGATGATCCGGTCGACGCCCACCGTGTGCACGCCGTCGGCGTAGAAGAGCCGCGTCGCAGCGTCGAGGACGCGGCTGCGGGCGGGAGACTTCGCGGGGGCGGTCACGTCTTGACCGTACCAGACAGACCTGTCTAGTCTGAGCCCGGAACCAGACAGAACTGTCTGTTCGCCACCGACTCCCGGAGAGGCCCCTCCCCATGAGCGTTCTGTACACCGCGGTCGCCACCGCCAACGGCCGCGACGGCCGCGGCGCCACCTCCGACGGCAAGCTCGACGTCAAGCTCGCCCCGCCGCCCGAGCTGGGCGGGAGCGGCGACGGCACCAACCCCGAGCAGCTCTTCGCCGTCGGCTTCGCCGCCTGCTTCACCAGCGCCATGGGCGTCGTCGCCAAGGGCATGGACCTCGACGTCTCCGACGTCTCGACCACCGCCGAGGTCGGCATCGGCCCCAACGACGCAGGCGGCTTCGGGCTGGAGGTGACCCTGCGGGTGGAGATGCCCGACGCCATCACCGCCGAGCAGGGCAAGAAGCTGCTGGACGCCACCCACCAGGTGTGCCCCTACTCGAACGCCACCCGCGGGAACATTCCGGTACGGCTCGTCGTGGAGTGATCCCGGCGCGCCGTCGCCGGTTCGGGGTGCGGGCGCACCTAGCGTGACGCCGTGTCAACAAGACGTCACCTCTCCCCCCGAAAGCGGCGCACCGCCGTCGCCGTTGCCCTCGCCGCCGTGCTCGCGGCCCTCGCCGGAGCGAGCACGGCCGGCACCGCGGCCGCGGCGTCCGCCCCCGCGGTCGCCACCGCCGCCGCCACCGCAGCCGCCACCGCGCCCGCCGCCGAGGCCGCCGCCGCACCCGCCGCCGCGGCCGGCCCGCCGTCCGTGTACGCGCCGGCCGCCGCCGGCGCCGCGCCCGCGGGGCCGGCACCGCCCACGTACCGCGTACGCAAGGGCGACACCCTCTACTCGATCGCCCGCCGGATGGGGGTGCCGCTCCAGCGGCTGTACGAGGCGAACAGGTCCGTGATCGGCGCCGACCCGAACCTGCTGCACCCCGGCCAGGTCCTCGTCGCGCCCGCGCCCGGCTGGGTCGCCCCGGTCAGCGCCGAGTACCGGATCTCCGCGCGCTACGGCCTCCCCGGCGACGGCTGGATCGCCGGCTACCACACCGGCGTCGACCTCGCCGTCCCCACCGGCACCCCGGTGTACTCCGTCGGACCCGGCGAGGTGCACAGCACCTCCGCCGAGGGCGCGTACGGCAACCACATCCTGGTCCGCATGGCCGACGGCCGGTACGTCCTCTACGCCCACCTCGACCGCATGGCCGTCGCCGCGGGCGACCGCGTCGAAGGCGGCACCCGGATCGGCGACTCCGGCAACACCGGCAACTCCACCGGGCCCCACCTCCACTTCGAGGTGCGCACGGGCACCGACTACGGCACCGACATCGACCCCGTCGAGTACCTCGCGGAGCACGGCATCACCCTCTGAAGCACCACGCACGCACAGCGGCGCCCCGGGCCTCACCGCCCGGGGCGCCGCCGTTCCTTCACCTCCCGACGGCTAGCCGAACGTCACCGAGTCGACGTCGAACGAGTTGTCCTGCGGCGACGTGAACTTCAGGTACAGCTTGTGCGACCCAGCCAGCGCCTCCACCGGCACGGCCTCCGTGGCCTGGTAGGTGTCCCAGTCCCCGGTGTTCGGTACCGGCGTCGTCGCCAGCAGCTGCCCGTCCGGGGAGTCGGCGCGCAGTTCGATGGCGCCCACGCCGTACGGGGACGACAGCTTGTACGAGACCTGGCTCATGCCCTCGACGGACATCGGTTCGAAGGCGATCCAGTCGCCGTTCGAGACATCGCCGATCCGCTTGCCGTTCTCGGCCCCCTCCTGGTTGATGATCCGGGTGCCGGACTGGTCGTCGCGGTACTCGGCCTGCTTGTGCTTCGGCTGGAGCACCGACTTGGCGTACCCGGTCAGCGAGGCGGCGCCGTCGCCGCCGCCGTCCTCGTAGCGGGCGTTGAGGACGTACGTCAGGTCCGCGCCCTCCGGGTGGCCGCCGAGGTCACCGGTGTCGACGGTGCCCTCGCAGCCCGGCAGGTCGCTCGTCGAGTGCTCGTGGTCGTCGTGCCCGAGGGCCGGGTTGACGAAGACCTTGGAGCAGTCGATCTCGCCGTCCTCCGGGTCGGTCACGGTGACCTTGTACGGGACCTGGTCGCCGAACTCGATGAGCTTGCCGTTGACCGGGGTGTCGATCGTCACCTTCGGCGCGGTGTTGCCCGCGGTGATGGGGACGTTGGCGAAGCCGGTCTTGCCGGTGGAGTCGGTGACCTTGAGCTGGGCGGTGAAGTCGCCCGCCGTGTCGTAGGTGTGGCTGGGGTTGGCGTCGGTCGAGTCGAAGGTGCCGTCGCCGTCGAAGTCCCACTCGAAGCCGAGCGAGTCCCCGTCGGCGTCGGCGGAGCCCTCGCTGGAGAAGTCGACCGCCAGCGGCACGGGCCCGTTGGTCGCCGAGGCGGTGGCCTTGGCGACCGGGGAGCGCTTGCCCTGGCTGTAGTCGATGCGGTACAGCCCCGAGTCGCTGTTGCCGCCGCCGAAGGCGCTGCCCCACTCCAGGACGTAGAGCGAGCCGTCAGGACCGAAGGTCATGTCCATCGGCTTGTTGAACTTCGCCGAGGACAGGAAGTCGTTGATCTTCAGGACCTCCTCGTTCTCGTCGAAGCGGACCTCCTTGACGTAGTTGCGGGTCCACTCGTAGAGGAAGCTGGCGCCGTCGAAGTACTCGGGGAACTTCGTCTCCGAGGGGTTGTCCGCGTCGTAGTTGTAGACGGGGCCGCCCATCGGGCCGGAGCCGCCCTCGCCCATCTCGGGGAACGCCTCGGAGGGGCCGTAGCCGTACCAGATGTCCGGCTTCTGGACCTTCGGCAGCTCGGTCAGGCCGGTGTTGTTCGGCGAGGGGTTGGTGAGGTTGTCGCAGTCGAACTTCGCGCCGACCTCGCCGGTGTCCGGGTTGTACGGGGCGTAGGGCTGGTTGTCACCGTGGCAGAAGGGCCAGCCGAAGTTGCCGGGCTTCTTGATGACGTTGTACTCGACCATGCCCTCCGGGCCGCGCTCCGTCGTCGGCAGCCCGCGGTCGGGGCCGTAGTCGGCGGCGTGGACGTAGCCGGTCTCCTGGTCGACGGTGAAGCGGAACGGGTTGCGGAAGCCCATCGCGTAGATCTCGGGACGGGTCTTGTCGGTGCCGTTGGCGAACAGGTTGCCCTTGGGAATGGTGTACGTGCCGCCCTTGGTGGGCTTGATCCGCAGGATCTTGCCCCGCAGGTCGTTGGTGTTGCCCGCGGTCCGCGCCGAGTCCAGCATCTCCTGGCCCTCGCGCCAGTCGATCGGCGAGTAGCCCTGCCAGTCGGGGCTGAGGTTCGGCGGTACGTCGTCGCCGGTGCCCAGGTACAGCGTGCCGTCGGGGCCGAACTCGACCGCGCCGCCGGTGTGGCCGGGCTCGGGGAAGGTGCGGTCCCGGTACGCGGGCACGTCGAGCAGCTTCTTCTCGCTGGCGGTGTCGAGCTTGCCGTCCTTGAGCGTGAAGCGCGACAGCCTGTTCACGTCCTCGGTGCTGCCGGCCGGGGCGTAGTAGAGGTAGATCCAGCCGTTCTTGGCGAAGTTCGGATCCAGCTCCATGCCGACCAGGCCGTCCTCGCCGCCGGTGTAGACGTCGAGCTTGCCGGCGGTGGTGGTCTGGTGGGTGGCCGGGTCGAAGACCTGGACCTCGCCGGCGCGCTGGACGTAGTAGACGCGGCCGTCCTTGGCCACGTCCAGCTCCATCGGGTCGGCGGTGTCGTCGTCGAGGGTGACCTTCTCGTAGCCGTTCCAGACCGTGCCGCCGCAGTCGCCGGGCGCGGCGCCGGCGGCCCACTTCACGCCGCCGATGACGTGGTCGCGGAACTCGGCCTCGCTGTACGCGGGGGTGTCGTGGCCCATGGCGGTGGCCCAGACCTTGCCGCCCTCGGCGTTGCGGCACCAGGAGATCGGGTGGTCGGCGCCCATGGCCTCGCTGCCCGGGTCGTACGTCGTCTCGTCGGCGGTGACCAGGACGTGTACGTCGCCGCGCGGGTTGGCGTCGAAGTTGTACCACTCCTCGGGGCGCTCCCAGCGCTCGGGCAGGCCCTTGGTCGAGGGGTGCGTCTTGTCGGCGACCTTCGCGGTGCCCTGGAGCACGCCGGGCGAGTGGGCGGGCATGTGCGCCCCGCCGTTGATCAGCTCGTCCCACCACGGGAACTCGTTCTCGATCCCCATGTCGAGCGTGTTGTGGATGGCCGCGACGCCGCCGCCGTTGTTCACGTACGTCTGCATGGCGGCGCGCTGCTCGTCCGTGTCCCAGACCATGCCGGAGTTCTGCAGCATGATGATCACGTCGTACTCGGCGAGGGCGGCGTCGTTGAAGACGGTCGAGTCGTCGGTCTGGTCGACCTCGAACCCGTTCTCCTCCGCCTCCTCCTTGACCATCTCGATGCCCGCCGGGATGGAGCCGTGGACGTAGCCCACGGCCTTGGTGAACAGCAGCGCCTTGAAGGCCGGTGCCTTCTCCGCCGCGGACGACGGCAGCGCTGTGAGTGCGAGCAGGACGGCGGCCAGCAAGGTGACCATCGACCTGCCTATGTCACGAGCATGACAGCTCATGAGTGGGTCCTCTCCTTCGGTGTGCGGGATGGGTTGGGCGTACCGGTCGGTGAGAGGGGTTCGTGGGGCCCGGCGCGCGGGAGTGCGGAGTGCGCGCGCAGGGGTGGTCCGCCGGGCCCGGATCGGGGTCGCGATCTCCGGGCCCGGCGGCGCTTCGGGTGGTGCGTCGGGCGCGTACGCGGTCAGGGTGCGTACGGGTATGTGGGGTCCGTCAGCTGGGTAACGCGCGGCGCAGGAAGGCCAGGCCGTCGACGGCGATGGCGTCCTGGCTCGGCGCCAGCGCCCGCCACACCGACGCGGCTACGGCGATCGTCGCGTTGTGTGCGGTGAAGGATTCGATGCACAGCGGGCCGCGGTAGCCGGCTTCGTCCAGTGCGCGGAGGAAGCCGGGCCAGTCGAGGTGGTCGGCGCCGGGCGCGCCGCGGTCGTTGGCGCAGACCTGGACGTGCGCGATCCGGCCCGCCGCGGCGCGCACGGCGCCGGGCAGGGAGCGTTCCTCGATGTTCTGGTGGTACGTGTCGAGGGCGACGCCGATGGTCTCGCCGGGCAGCCCGTCCAGTGCCGCCACGGTCTGCGCGACGGTGTTGAGCAGGCTGGTCTCGTACCGGTTGAGGGGCTCGACGGCCAGCAGCACCCCGGCGGACGCGGCGTGGGCCACGACGGGCGCGATGTTGTCGCGCCACTCCGCGTACGCCGCCGCCCGCTCGTCGGCGTCCATGCGCCAGGTCCTGCCCACCGCCGCGTACATGGGGCCGGCGACGACGGGCGCGCCGATCTCGCGTGCGGCGTCGACGCAGCGGCGCAGGTAGTCCTGCGTCGTACGGACCGACAGCGGCTCGGCCCGTACGAGACCGCGCTCCGGCGGCATCACGGCGACGACGGCGGCGGGGGCGAGCCCGTTGCCGTCGAGGAGCTTCCCGACGGCGGCGGGCTGCCAGTCACCCGGCTGCTCCAGCGGCAGTTCGGCGCAGTCGAACCCCCAGCCGGCCAGGCGGGGCAGCACCGCCTCCAGGGCGCGTTCGGTGACCGGGGAGTGCCAGATCCACGGGTTGGCGCCGATCATGCGTCTTCCGGCGGGCATTACTCACCGCCCCAGTCGCCCGGGTAGCCGGGCAGCTCCTCGCAGCCGCAGGCGCCGTAGTGCAGCGGGGGCATGCCCTCCTTGTAGTACTCGTCGAAGTTCTCCTCGGTGACGACGGGCTGCGGCAGCGTCCACTCCTTCGGGACCTCCTCGCCCTTGAGGATCTTCAGGGCGGCGATCACGGGCGTACGCCACTGGAAGGTCGGGTACGCCGGCGCGATGGCCGTGAGGTCCTTGTCCTTCCACGCCTGGAGGAAGTCCTGCTGGTCCTCGCCGGTGATCGGCGGGATGTCCTCACCGGCGTCCTCGAACGCCTCGACGGCGGCCACGGAGGTGGCGCCGGAGTCCATCCACACGCCGTCGATCCGGCCGTGGCGGGCGATGGCGTCGGAGACGATCGACTTGGCCTTGGACGGGTCGCCGTCGGTGAACTTCACCTCGACCACGTCGAGTCCGGCCTTCTCGAACGCGATCTCGGCGGCCGACCAGCGGGTCTCCAGCACGTCCACACCGGGCGAGATGCGCAGTGCGACGATCTTGCCGCCCTTGTCGACCTCGTCGACGAGGAAGTCCGCGGCGGCGGCGCCGTAGGCGTAGCCGCCGATCGGGCTGATGAACGTGACCGCGCAGTCGGTCTCCACCCCGCGGTCGAAGACGATCACCGGGATCTTCCCGCACGCCTCCTCGACCGCCGGGGTGAGGGTGGCGGTGGTGTTCGGCGAGACGATCAGCGCGTCGCAGTCCTGGCCGGACAGCTCCTGGATGTCGGAGATCTGCTTGTCGTCCTTGCCCTGCGCGTCCAGGACGGTGAAGTCGGCGATCTCGTCGTGCTGCGCGACCTCCGCCTTCATGGTCTTCAGGCCGACCTGCCGCCAGGGGTTGAAGACCCCGGCGTTGGAGAAGCACAGCTTCGCCCCCTCGACGCCGCCCTCCATGGCGTACTCCGAGGTGTCGACCATGCCGCCGGAGGCCGGATCGAGCATCTGCTCCCAGGGCTTGCCCTCGGGCCCCTCCGGCGTCGCCTTCGTCAACTCCAGCTGCCGGTCGTAATCCGCCTGGTCGAAGAACTCCGACCGCTTGTCGCCGTCCTCCGCCTGCTCGGAGGCGGCGGGGTCGTCGGCCAGGTCGTCCTTCGGCGCGTCGGAGGAGCAGGAGGCGAGCAGCGCGGCGGCCAGCAGCGCGGCGGCCGGGGCGGCCAGCCGGCGGTTTCTTGCGCCGGGGCGGGTCGTGCGGCGCGTACGGCTCATGAGGAGGACTTCCCTTCCGAGGGTTGTGAACGGCGACGACGCAGGCGGGAGAAGTCGGCCGCTCCGAGACCGACGGCCGCGATGACGATGAATCCCTGGACCGTGGACTCCAGCGCGCCGGAGACGCCTTGGAGGTTGAGGAGGGTGAAGAGCGCCTGGAGGGAGAACGCCCCGGCCATCGCGGCCACGACCGAGCCGCGGCCGCCGCCGAGGATGACCCCGCCGAGCACGACGGCGGTGATGGCCTCGAACTCCAGCCCCCGCCCGGCCTGCGCCGACACCCCGGAGAACCCGGCGACCAGCACCGCGGCCAGCGCCGCGGCGGTGCCGGACAGGACGAACGCGAGGGTGCGCACCCGGGGTACGCGCACGCCCGCCAGGGCGGCGGCACGCTCGTTGTCACCGGTCGCCAGGAGCGTGCGGCCGAAGTCGGAGCGCATCAGCCACACGGCGATCGCCCCCACCGCCAGGCAGGCGAGGACCGCCCACGGCAGCCAGCCGCCGGCCTCGCCGCGGCCGAAGCTGCGGAAGGACTCGGGCAGCACGCCCTGCGGGGAGCCGCCGGTCCAGTAGAAGACGGCGCCTTCGAGGATCAGCATCATGCCGAGGGTGGTGATGAACGACGGCACCAGCAGCACGGTGCTGATGAGCCCGTTGACCAGGCCGACGATCGCTCCGGCGAGCAGCAGCCCGGCCGTGACCAGCAGCCAGGGGGCGTCCGGGTACGAACCGTAGAACTCGGCGCCGGCGACGACGCCCGCGGTGACGACGGCGCCGACGGAGAGGTCGAAGCCGCCGGAGACGATCACCATGTACTGCCCGGCGGCCAGGATCACCAGCGGGGCGGCGCGCTTGATGAAGGCGAGGAACGAGTCGGGCTCGTAGAACCCGGGATCGGTGATCGCCAGCGCGGCGAGCAGCACGGCCAGGAGGACGTAGACGGGGGCGCCGGTGCCCAGGCGGCGGCCGACGCCGGCGAACACGGTCGTCGTCGCGGACGGGGTCGTCGTCGTCATGCGAGCGCTCCCTTCTCCTTGGCCCGCGCCTCGTCGCGCGCCTTCGCCCGGCGGCGGAACGGCCGGGCGTAGAGGGCGACGGCGGCGATGATGACGACGCCGCGGACGACGTTCTTGAAGAACGGGTCGACGGAGAGCTGGTTGAAGATGCTGTCCAGCACCGACAGCAGCAGCACCCCGCCGAGCGTGCCCGCCACCCCGCCGCGGCCGCCGGCCAGCGCCGTACCGCCCAGCACGACGGCGGCGATGGAGTCCAGGTCGTAACGCGCCTCGGTCCCCGCCCACGGCGCACCCGCGCCGAGCCGGGAGGCCAGGAAGAGGGCGGCGGCGCCGACGCACAGGGCGCACAGCACGTGCGCGTAGATCACCGTGCGCCTGGTCCGTACGCCGGACAGGCGGGCGGCGTGCTCGTCGCCGCCGGTGGCGTACATGTGATGGCCCAGGCGGGTGCGTTTGGTGATCAGCCACAGCACGGCGGCCACGGCGATCAGCAGGAATACGGAGATGGGGATGAAGCCGATGCGGTCGTAGCCGAGGCGCTGGAAGGACGCGGGGACATCGCCCGCCGGGCCGGTGTAGTTGTCCTCGATATAGCCGCGCAGGATGAACGCCATGCCGAGCGTGGCGATGAAGGCGTTGACCTTCAGGCCCGTGACGATCAGGCCGTTGGCCAGCCCCACCGCCGCGGAGAGCGCAAGGACCGCGAGCACCGCCGTGACGACGCTGCCGCCCTCCATCGTCTCCGCGGCGACCAGCGTGCCGAGGCTGATGAGGTACGCGACGGACAGGTCCAGCGAGCCGGTGAGGATCACCGCGGACTGGCCGACGGCGACCAGGCCCAGGGCGACGGAGTTCTGCAGGATGCCGGTGAAGTTGGACTGGGTCATGAACTGGCCGCCGTCGATGGTCACGACGATCCAGCCGATGAGCGTGACCGCGGCGGCGGCCAGCCAGACGCCGACGACGGGGTCGGTGACCTTCAGCCGGCCCGCCCCGGGCAGCCGGCGCGGCGCGGCCGAGACCGGGGCCTCGGTGCGTACGGCGGTCATGCGGCGCTCCCCTCGGGGGTCGCGTCGGAGGCCGTCGCCAGGCGCATGATGTCCTCTTCGCCCGCCCCGGCCGGGAGTTCGCCGGCGAGGGTGCCGTCGGACATGACGAGGATCCGGTCGCTCATGCCGATCAGCTCGGGCAGCTCCGAGGAGACGATGAGGACGGCCATGCCGTCGCGGGCGAGTTCGCGGACGAGGGTGTGGATGGCGGCCTTGGCGCCGACGTCGACGCCGCGGGTCGGTTCGTCGAAGAGCAGTACGCGCGGGCCGGCGGCGAGCCACTTGGCGATGACGACCTTCTGCTGGTTGCCGCCGGAGAGGTACTGGACTTCCTGGTCGTGGCCGCGGGAGCGGAGGTTGACGCGCTCCAGCAGCCCGGCGACGCCGCCCGCCTGCGCGCCCTCGCCGTGGACGGCGCGGGTGACGAGGAGCGCGTTGTCGCGTACGGACTGGCGCAGGGCCAGGCCCTCGCCCTTGCGGTCCTCGGTCACCAGGGCGATGCCGCCGCGGATGGCCTGCCGCGGGCTGGCCGGGCGCAGTGCGCGGCCGGTGACGGTCATGTGCCCGCGGGTGAACGGCGCGGCGCCGAAGAGGGCCCGTACCAGGGAGGTGCGGCCGGAGCCCTGGAGGCCGGCGACGCCGGTGACCTCCCCGGCCCTGAGGGTGAGGTCGATGCCGGCGAGGCGTTCGTTGCCGGCGCCCGCCGTCGTCAGGAGGGGCTCGCCGATCTCCTCGGGGCCGGCGCGGGGCGGGTAGTACGAGCCGAGTTCGCGGCCGACCATCGCGCGCACGACCTCGTCCGCGGTGGTGTCGGCGGTGGTGAGGGTGGCGACCTTCCGGCCGTCCTTGAGGACGGTGATGCGGCGGGAGAGGTCGAAGACCTCGCGGAGGCGGTGGCTGATGTAAAGGATGCCGATCCCGCGGGCGGCGAGACGGCGGATGAGCGCGTAGAGGAGTTCGACCTCGTGGTCGGCAAGGGGTGCGGTCGGCTCGTCCATGACAAGCACACGGACATCGGACGCCGCCAGCGCCTTGACGATCTCCACCGTCTGCTGGCGGGCCACCGACAGGTCCTTGACCAGGGTGCGGGGGGTGATTCCGGTCTCGTCCAGCTCGGCGAGGAGTTCGGCGGTGCGGCGCTCCATGGCGCGCCGGTCGACGAACCCGCGGCGTACCGGCTCACGGCCGAGGAAGACGTTCTCCGCGACCGTGCGGTGCGGCAGGAGCGCGAACTCCTGATGGATCAGACCGATCCCGGCGGCCTGGGCCTGTACGGGGTGCGAGAACGCGTGCACCGTGCCGTCGAGCGTGATCGTGCCCTCGTCCGGGGCGTACTCCCCGGCCAGCACTTTCATCAACGTCGACTTGCCCGCGCCGTTCTCCCCCACCAGGGCGTGGACCTCACCCGGTTCGAGGTCGAGCGACACCCCGTGCAGCACCCGCACCCCGAGAAAGCTCTTGGACACGTCCTGCATCGTCAGCATGAAAGGCAGAGTCCCCAGGCTTCTTTGGACTGTCAAGAGCCTAAGCAAGGGCTTTCACTGATGAGTTGGCAAAGACTTTGGCCGAATGCCGAACAAAGAAGGTCTTGTTGGCGCTCTTGCCGGTCTCTAAGGTGGTCGATGTGACAGCCGCTTCTTCGTCTTCCTCGCCGATGCCGCCACCGCCGCCGCCGTCGGCCTCCGGTACGCAGCCGCCCGGGGCCCCGCCGTACAGCCCGC
>NZ_JACBXC010000810.1 GCF_013870535.1 Streptomyces phytophilus
CTTCGCGCTCTCCTTGCCGCTGAGCCGCTTGCCGTCCTCCGGGCGACCGCGTCAAGGCAGGGGGCGGGCCGCACCCGGCCCTGGGCCGGGGCCCCGCGGCTCAAGTCCGCCCCCGCCGCCTGACGGACTCGCGCCGCTTCAGGTAGAGGCCGAAGGCCCGGTAGACCACCGGCCGCAGCGGCAGATCCCACTCGCCGACGTACCGCACGGCCTGACCGCCGGTGCCGGCCTTGAACGTGATGAGCCCGACGTGCGGGTCGTCCGCGTCCAGGGTGGGGGTGATGCCGCGCAGGTCGTAGACGTCGCAGCCGGCCGCCAGGGAGTCGCGGATCATCGCCCACTGGCAGGCGTTGGAGCCGCGCACCTCGCGCTTGCCGGTGGAGGAGGCGCCGTAGGCGTACACCGCGTGGGCTCCTACGCGGACCAGGACCGCGGCGGCGACCAGGTCGCCCTCGTGCCGGGCCAGGTAGAGCCTGATGCGCTCGGGATCCTCGGCGCTCAGCGCCGCGAACATGGTCTCGAAGTAGCGCAGCGGCCGCGGTGTGAAGCGGTCGCGCTCGGCGGTGTGGGCGTACAGGGCGTGGAACGCCGCAAGATCCGCCGACCCCTCGCCGACCGCGACCTCGACACCCGCCCTGGCCGCCTTCTTGATGTTGCGGCGCCACTGCTGGTTCATGCCCGTGAGCACGTCGTCCTCGGTCCTGCCGGCCAGCGGTATCTCGAACTTGAACTGCGGGTGCCCGGTCCCGAAGCCGTCCTCGGGGCTCTGCGGCAGCCAGCCGGCGTCCCGGAGCCGGCCGGTCACGTGGGTGCCCACCGGGTCGGCCCAGTGCCCCGACAGCTCCGTGAGCCGCCCGGTGCCCGGGTCGGCGACGCCCTCCTTGACCTGGTCCGCGTTCCAGGTGCTCGTACGCACCGGAGGGCCGAGCCGGATCGCGAACGCGCCGTGCGCCTTGAGCCGGGCGGCCAGCGGGTCGAGCCACGCGTCGACGTCGCCGGACCAGTCGACGGCGGGGCCCTCGGGCAGGTAGGCCAGCGTGAAGCGGTCGAGCCGCGGCACGGGGCGGTGCAGGACGAGCCCGGCGCCGACCAGCTCGCGGCCGTCGTACCAGCCGAGGGACTCGCTGCGCCACTCCGTCTTGACGCGGCCCCACGCCGGGGTCTGCAGGAAGCTGACCGACCGCTGCCGCCGCACGAACGCCAGGTGCTCGGCGGGGGTGATCGGCCGGACGGCCAGGCTCGCGCCCGGGGCCCCCGGCTCCTGTCGATGCGCGGTTCGGCCCGGTTCGCTGTAGGACATGCGTCCAGTCAAGACAGCGCGGTGTTGCCGGCGCGTATGGGGTTTTCGATACGCCGACGACATGCTACCGACGGGTAGCGGGCGAGTGGGCGGTTTTCGATACCTGGACGATATGTACCGACTCCTAGCATGAGTCCCATGCGCGTTCTGATCGCCGAGGGGCGGCCCGGTCCGGTGGCAGCCCCTGCGGCACCCGGCACCGGGCGTGAGGGGCACGGCCGTGACTAGGCGGCCCGGCCTGAGCGTTCGCGTCAAACTCACCCTCAGCTACGCCGGCTTCCTCATGCTCGCGGGCGCCCTGCTGCTCGCCGCCATCGGACTGTTCCTCATGCGGGAGGGATGGTTGCAGACCAATGAGGAGGGGGCGTGGAGAGCGACCCCGGGCACCGCCTTCGTACGCGGCTTCGCCCCCACCGCTGCCGCGGTCATGCTGTTCCTCCTGGGGTTCGGCCTGCTGGGCGGGTGGATCCTCGCCGGCCGCATGCTCGCCCCCCTCACCCGCATCACCGACGCCACCCGCATGGCCACGAACGGATCGCTCTCCCACCGGATCCGGCTGCCGGGCCGCAGCGACGAGTTCCGCGAACTCGCCGACGCCTTCGACACGATGCTCACCCGGCTCGAAGCCCACGTCGCCGAGCAGCGGAGATTCGCGGCCAACGCCTCGCACGAGCTGCGCACCCCGCTCGCGATCTCGAAGTCGCTCCTCGACGTGGCCCGCAACGACCCGACGCACGAGCCCGGCAAACTCGTCGACCGGCTGAGCACCGTCAACACCCGCGCGATCGACCTCACCGAGGCGCTGCTCGTACTCAGCCGCGCGGAACAGCGGTCGTTCACGCGAGAGCACGTCGACCTCTCCCTCCTCGCGGAAGAGGCCACCGAGGTGCTGCTCCCGCTCGCCGAGAAGCGCGGTGTCACCATCGAGACCTCCGGTGACATCGCCCCGGCCCTCGGGTCGCCGGCGCTGCTGCTGCAACTGACCACGAACCTCGTGCACAACGCGATCGTCCACAACCTGCCGGAACGGGGAAGCGTCCGGGTGAGCACCCGCGTCCACCACACCGGTGCAGTACTCACCGTCGAGAACACCGGCGAGCTGATCTCCCCGGAGCTGGCCCCGACGCTCACCGAACCGTTCCAGCGCGGCACCGAACGCGTCCACTCCGACCGCGCCGGCGTCGGCCTCGGCCTGGCCATCGTCGAGACCCTCACCCACGCACACGACGGCACCCTCACCCTCACCCCGCGCCCCACCGGCGGGCTCCGCGTCACCGTGGTGCTGCCGCCGCCCGCCCCGTACCCCGGCGGCTGACGAACCCGGAGGCTCCCGGGCCGGAGACGTCACCGACCGTGCCGGCGCGCGTATCGTGCGTGAGGATGACCTACCTGGGGAGGAAGCGCCCGGCACCCGGTGCCCCCTATGGTCCTCCCCGTGGGCAGCGACGGAAGCGACGGAGGCACAGCCCGGCACCACCGACCGCGGGGACGCGGCCGGGT
>NZ_JACBXC010000811.1 GCF_013870535.1 Streptomyces phytophilus
GCGGAGGACTTCCTGCGGCCGCTGCTGCCGGCCGCGCCGGACCCGGCCGCCGAGGAGGCCGCGGCCGTGGTGGCGCGGATCGCGGCGGAGCCGGGGCTGCTGCGGGTGGACCAGGTCGCGGCGGGGGCGGGGATGTCCGTACGGCGGCTCCAGCGGCTGTGCGCGGAGTACGTCGGGGCGAGCCCGAAGTGGGTGCTGCGGCGGGCCCGGCTGCAGGAGGCGGCGGCGCGGGCGGACGCGGGGGCGGCGCTGGACCTCGCGGCGCTGGCGGCGGACCTGGGGTACGCCGACCAGGCCCACCTGACGCGGGACTTCACGGCGACGGTGGGCGCGCCGCCGTCGCGGTACGCGGAGGGCGCACCGGACTGAGCGCGGGTATGCCCCCTCAGCCCGCCCAGCCCGGCCAGTCCGCTCAGCCCGGCCAGTCCGGCCTGCGGCCTCAGCCCGGCCAGTCCGGCCTGCGGCCCAGGTACGCCACCAGCCGCTCCCCCGGCTCCGCCCCCTCCCGCACCCATTGCACCGCCGCGAACCGCACCGGCCTGTCCTCGTCCGCCACGAACAGCGGCGCCAGCTCCAGCAGTTCCTCCGCCAGCGCCGCCGGCAGCTGCTCCCGCTGCCCGCTGGCGCGGGCCAGGTCCCAGGAGTGCACCGCCAGCTCCAGCGCGCCCGTGCACGTCACCACCGCCGCCGCCAGCGGCAGCTTGCCGACCGTCACCAGCTCCCGCCGCCGCACCGCCGTCCACGCGCCGAGCAGCCGCGTGGCCCGGTCCCGTACCGCCCTGACCGGGTCGGCGAGGCTGTACGCGGCCTGCGGCTTGAGGGCGATGTGGCCGGTGTCCGCGGCCTCGTTGAGCGCCGCGATGGAGTCGCCGACGTGCGCGAGGAGCTGCCCGAGGTCCCACTGCGCGCACGGCGTGGGCCGCCGCAGGTCGCCGGGGCCGACCCGGTGCAGCACGCCCAGGGCGTACGTCACCGACCGCTCCAGCAGCGCCACGCCGCCGAGCAGCGCCGTGGGCGCGCTCCCGTCGGGCCTCATCGGTGCCCCCCGTCGGTGAGGACCGCCGGCAGGCCGGCGGTGGCGAACAGCGACGTGTCGAAGAAGCAGCCGACGTGCGAGATGGCGCGCCCGCCGGGCGCGAGGGTCAGCACGTGCAGCGCGAAGGGCCGGTAGACGCCGGAGTCGCCGTCGGGACCGCGCAGGTAAAGGGCGTAGCCCGGCTGCCCGTTGAGGCCCACGGGCAGCAGCCGGACGTCCCCGGGCGCGTACGGGCACTGCACGGTGACGAGCGTCGCCACCTGCTCCCGCCCGCGGAACCACTCGGGAATCGGCGGCATCTCCCAGACGACGTCCTCTGTAAAGAGGCGCACGATCTCCGTCACGTCCTTGGCCACGAACGCCTCGACGTAGCGGTCCAGCAGCTCGCGCCGTGCCGCGTCGTCCGGTTCCGCGACCGACTCCTCGCTCGGCGCGGCCTTCTCCAACTGCGCCCGGGCGCGCTGCAACGCGCTGTTGACGGACGCCGTCGACGTACCCAGCAGCTCGGCGACCTCCGCCGCCTTCCAGCGCAGCACGTCGCGCATCAGCAGCACCGCGCGCTGCCGCGGCGGCAGGTGCTGCAGGGCGGCGACGAACGCGAGCCGCACGGACTCCCGCGACCCGACGACCGCCGCCGGGTCCGCCCCCTCGGTCCCCGCCGTCCCGACCAGCGCGTCCGGCACCGGCTCCAGCCACGGCACCTCGGGCCGCTCGGTGAGCTGCCCGGCGGGGTCGTCACCGGGGCCGCCGAGGCCGGTGGACAGGGGGCGGCGCTGCCGCCGCTCCAGGGCGGTGAGGCAGGCGCGGGTGGCGATGGTGTGCAGCCAGGTGCGCAGCGAGGAGCGGCCCTCGAAGGTCCCGTACGACCGCCAGGCGCGCAGGTACGTCTCCTGCACCAGGTCCTCGGCGTCGTGCACGGAGCCGAGCATGCGGTAACAGTGCGCCAGCAGCTCGCGCCGGTATCGGTCGGACAACCTGAGGAAGTCCTCCTCGGCCGCCGTGTTCACCGTAGCCATCGCCGATCCGCCCTCTCTGGATTCGCTTCCGCGGCACCCGCTACCCGTACTGACTGCGTGATGCACGAAAACTCATCGCCGGAACGGCCGGAACGGCCCGGGATATCGGGCGGTTGCGAAGAGGATCAGGCGGCGCCCGGTCAGGCGGCGAAGGCGTCGGCGTGGGCGTGCGCCCACTGCTCGAACGTACGGGGCTCCCGCCCCGTGATGTCGTAGACCGCCGGGAGCACCGGCGACTCGTCCAGCGCGCCGCCGCGGTAGAAGTCGAAGAAGGCGTCCACGTACTCCTCGGGCATCGCCGCCGCCATCTCCGCGCGCGCCCGCACGTCGTCCAGCGCCTCGAAGCGCAGCGGCCGGTCCAGCACGTCGCCGAGGACGGCGACCTGCTCGCCGGGCAGCAGCGGCTCGGGGCCGGACAGCTCGTAGACCCTGCCCTCGTGGCCGTCGCCGAGGAGCGTGTCGGCGACGACCTCGCCCACGTCGTACGGGTCGATGCAGGCGACCGGCACGTCGGCGAAGGCCCCGCGCACCAGGTCGCCGGAGCGCAACTGCGGCAGCCAGCGCAGGGCGTTGGCGGCGAACGCGCTGGGGCGGACGACGGTCCAGGGGATCCCGGCGGCGCGGACGGCCTCCTCGGAGCGGACCATGTAGGCGGTGACGGCGTTGCCCATGTCGCCGCTGGCGGCGGAGCGGCCGGAGAGCAGCGCGACGCGGGCCACCCCGGCGCGGACGACCTGCGCGAGGAGG
>NZ_JACBXC010000812.1 GCF_013870535.1 Streptomyces phytophilus
ACCGCCTCCTCCACGGTGCACAGCTTCGTGGCGGCCAACGCCAACGACGGCGACCGCGCCACCTACTGGGAGGGCGCCGGCGGCGCCTACCCCCACACCCTCACCGTCGAACTCGGCGCCAACGCCGACGTCAGCGCCGTCGTCGTCCAGCTCAACCCGGACGCCGTCTGGGGCCCGCGCACCCAGACCTTCTCGGTCCTCGGCCGGGAGCAGGACGGCGACTCCTTCACCGCCCTCAAGGCCGGCGCGCAGTACGCCTTCGACCCCGCCACCGGCAACAGCGTCACCGTCCCCGTGAGCGGCCGCGTCGCCGACGTCCGGCTGTCGTTCACCGCCAACACCGGCGCCCCCGCGGGCCAGGTCGGCGAACTCCAGGTCCTCGGCACCGCCGCGCCCAACCCCGACCTGGAGGTCACCGGCATCACCCACACCCCCGCCGACCCCGACGAGACCGACCCGGTCACGCTCTCCGCGACCGTGCACAACGCCGGCGAGGAGCCCGCGGCGGCCACCGGCGTCGACTTCCTGGTCGGCGGCGAGCCCGCCGGCAGCGCCGACGTCGGCGCGCTGGCCCCGGGCGCCACGCAGACCGTGACCGCGGACACCGGCGCGCACGACGCCGGGGAGTACGAACTCTCCGCCGTCGCCGACCCCGACGACAGCGTCGTCGAGCAGGACGAGGGCAACAACGAGTACACCGCCCCCACGCCGCTGACCGTCTCGCCCGTGCAGAGCAGCGACCTCGTCGCCGCCTCGGTGACCCGGACGCCCAGCTCCCCGACCGGCGGGGAGAGCGTCCGCTTCGCCGTGGCGCTGAAGAACCAGGGCACCCAGGCCGCCGCGAGCGGCAGCCACCCGATCACCCTCACGCTCCGCAACTCCTCCGGCGGTACGGTCACCACGCTGAACGGCGCGCACAACGGCGCCATCGCCGCCGGCGCCACCACCGCCCCCGTCGACCTCGGCACGTGGACGGCCGCCAACGGCTCGTACACCGTCGAGGTGGAGATCGCCGCCGACGCCAACGAGGTGCCGGTCAAGCGCGAGAACAACACCAGCACCGAGTCGCTGTTCGTCGGCCGCGGCGCGGACATGCCGTACGACATGTACGAGGCCGAGGACGGCGCCGTCGCCGGCGGCGCGCAGGTCGTCGGCCCCAACCGCACCATCGGCGACGTCGCGGGCGAGGCGTCCGGGCGGCGCGCGGTGACCCTCGACCAGACCGGGGAGTCCGTCGAGTTCACCACCAGGGCCAGCACGAACACCCTGGTCACGCGGTTCTCCATCCCCGACGCGCCGGGCGGCGGCGGCATCGACGCCACCCTGAACGTCTACGTCGACGGCACCTTCCACAAGGCCATCAGCCTCACCTCCACGTACGCCTGGCTCTACGGGGCCGAGGCCAGTCCCGGCAACGACCCCGGCTCGGGCCCGGCGCGGCACATCTACGACGAGGCGAACCTGATGCTCGACGGGACCGTGCCCGCCGGCAGCCGGATCCGGCTCCAGAAGGACGCGGCCAACACCTCCAGCTACGCCATCGACTTCGTCAGCCTGGAGCAGGTCGCGCCGAAGGCGAACCCCGACCCGGCCTCGTACACCGTGCCCGACGGGGTCACCCACCAGGACGTGCAGAACGCCCTGGACCGCGTGCGGATGGACACCACCGGCCGGCTCAAGGGCGTCTACCTGCCGCCCGGCGACTACCAGACGTCGAGCAAGTTCCAGGTGTACGGCAAGCCCGTGCAGGTCGTCGGCGCCGGACCCTGGTACACCCGATTCCACGCGCCGGCGGGCCAGCAGAACACCGACGTCGGCTTCCGCGCCGAGCAGGCGGCGGCGGGCTCCGCCTTCCGCGGCTTCGCCTACTTCGGCAACTACACCAGCCGCATCGACGGCCCCGGCAAGGTCTTCGACTTCCAGAACGTCTCCGACATCACGATCGACGACATCTGGAACGAGCACATGGTGTGCCTCTACTGGGGCGCGAACACCGACGACATCACCATCGAGAACTCCCGCATCCGCAACTCCTTCGCGGACGCCATCAACATGACCAACGGCAGCACCGGCGCCCACGTGGTCAACAACGAGTCGCGCGCCACCGGCGACGACAGCTTCGCGCTCTTCTCCGCGATCGACGCGGGCGGCGCCGACATGCACAGCAACGTCTACGAGAACCTGACGTCGCTGCTCACCTGGCGGGCCGCGGGCATCGCCGTCTACGGCGGGTACGACAACACCTTCCGCAACATCCGCATCGCCGACACCCTCGTCTACTCCGGAGTCACCGTCAGCTCGCTGGACTTCGGCTATCCGATGAACGGCTTCGGCACCGAGCCGACGACCCTGGAGAACATCACCATCGAACGCTGCGGCGGACACTTCTGGGGCGCGCAGACCTTCCCCGGCATCTGGCTCTTCTCCGCCTCGAAGGTCTTCCAGGGCATCCGGATCAACAACGTCGACATCATCGACCCGACCTACTCCGGGATCATGTTCCAGACCAACTACGTGGGAGGCCAGCCGCAGTTCCCCATCAAGGACACGATCCTCACCGACATCTCCATCAGCGGCGCCCGCAAGAGCGGTGACGCCTACGACGCCAAGTCCGGCTTCGGCCTGTGGGCGAACGAGATGCCCGAGGCCGGCCAGGGCCCGGCGGTCGGCGAGGTCACGTTCCGCAACCTGACCATGAGGAACAACGCGCAGGACATCAAGAACACCACGTCCACGTTCACCATCGACATCGAGTGACCCAGGTCCCTCTCGGGCAGGCGCCCCGGCCGGA
>NZ_JACBXC010000813.1 GCF_013870535.1 Streptomyces phytophilus
TCTGCGAGGACTTCCTGCTCCGCCACGACGGCCTGCCGGACGACGTCCTGGCCGCGGCCCGCCGGCTGCACCCCCGGATCGTCGAACTGCCCGCCGGGGACGCCGCCGGGGCGGGCCCCGCCGCGTACGACGGCCTCACCGCCGCGTACGACGACGTCATAGAGCTGCACCCCCGCTGGCTCGTGGCCGCCGACCTCGCCGTCCTGCGCGACCCGTCCGACGAGACGCGCGCCCGCCACGACCTGACCGACGAGCAGTTCTGGCGCGCGTACTGCGCCCTGCCCGCCCACCGCCAGCACCCCGACCTGCTCCTCCACTACGGCCCGCCCCTGCTGCGGCTGCGCCCCACCACGGACCTCGCCCGCCGCACCGCCCTCGGGCTGCGCGCGATCGGCGCGTACGAGGAGGCCGTGGACGCCCTGTCCGCGGCCCGCCCGCAGGCCGACCAGCCGCGCTTCCACGACACCATGGGCACCGCGCTCATGGCCGTCTCCCGCTACGACGAGGCCGAGACCCACCTGCTGCTCGCCGCCGCGTCCCCCGAGCTGGCGCCGAAGGTGTTCAGCCAGCTCGCCCGGCTGGCCTGGCTGCGCGGCGACGAGGAGCGGTCGAAGGCGTACGCGCGCGAGGGCCTGGACGCCGAACCCACCAACCGCACCTGCAAGGCCATGCTCCAGGGCGGCTACGGGCTGCCGGAGTTCGCGGCCCACCGCGGGGAGGCGTCGGTGGTCTCCACGCAGCTCGCGCACGCCGCCGCGTACGCCACCGGCCAGGAGAACGCCGGCGACAAGGTCCTGCCCGAGGCCGTCCGGCTCTGCTTCGGCACCGACCCCTCCGCGCGCCGGTGGCACCCGGTCCCCGTGCACCGGCTCTTCGACGAGGAGGCGCTGGCCGAGGTCAACGCGCGCCGGGGGCTGGTCGTCGGCGGCGGCGGGCTGTTCCTGCCCGACACCTGGCCGAACGGCAACAGCGCGTGGCAGTGGAACGTACCGGACGAGCTGCTGGCCCGTATCGACGTGCCGCTGGCGGTCTTCGCCGTCGGCTACAACGTCTTCCCCGGCCAGTCCTACCGCGGCAGCCGCTTCCGCGAGAGCCTCGCGGCGCTGGTGGAGCGCTCCGCGTTCTTCGGGCTGCGCAACCGCGGGTCGGTGGAGCGGGTACGCGAGCTGCTGCCGGAGCGGCTGCGCGACCGGGTCGCGTACCAGCCCTGCCCCACCACCCTGACCCGGCTGCTCCAGCCGGGCTGGGACGACGCCGCGGTGGAGCGGGCCGACACGGTGCTGGTGAACTGCGCGTACGACCGGGCGGGGATGCGCTTCGGCGACGGCTATCCGCGGTTCCTGGACGCCATGGCGCGGACGGTGCGGGCGCTGCGCGAGCGGGCGGACGTGCGGGTGGCCGCGCACATGGCGGCGGACGAGCAGTTCGCGCACGACCTGCGCCGGGAGCACGGGATCACGCTGCCCGTGGAGGCGCTGTACGACCTGGACAACGACGGGATCCGCGCCGCTTACCGGCGGACGCGGCTGGTGATCGGGATGCGCGGCCACGCCGGGATGGTCCCGTTCGGCTGCGGGACGCCGGTGCTGAGCCTGGTCTCGCACCCGAAGCTGGCGTACTTCCTGGCCGACATCGACCGCCCGGAGTGGGGTGTGCGGGTGGACGACGAGCGGCTGGCGGAGGTGCTGGTGGAGCGGGCGGCGGCGGTGCTCGACGACCACGGCGCGGCGGTGGCGGACGTGCTGGACCGGCAGCGGGTGCTGTGGAAGGCGACGCGGGAGAACCTGGCGCAGCTGCGGCCGGCGCTGGGCCTGGAGCGGCAGGCGGAAACGCCGTAGAGGCGAGGTGCCCCGCCCGGTTAGATTCCCGGGCATGAAGATACGTACAGGAGGCCCGGCCGACGCTCCCGCCGTCCTCGCGCTGCTCGACGCCGCGGTGGCGTGGCTGACGGCGCAGGGGCGGACCGAGCAGTGGGGCACGGAGCCGTTCTCGGGGCTGCCGGATCTGGGCGGTGACCTGGGGCGCGGGGATGTGGTGCAGCCGGCGTTGTGGGCGGTGATGGTGTCGCTGGCGCGGTTGTGGGAGTCGTTCGGTGTGGTGCCGGCGGCGGTGGTGGGGCATTCGCAGGGGGAGATCGCGGCGGCGGTGGTGGCGGGGGCGTTGAGCCTGGAGGACGGTGCGCGGGTGGCGGCGCTGCGCAGCCGGGTCATCGCCCGCGGCCTGGCCGGGCAGGGCGGACTGGTGTCGGTGGCACTTCCGGCTGACGAGGTACGGGACCTGCTCGCCACCGTCGGCGGCGGGCTCTGCGTCGGCGCGGTGAACGGCCCCGCGTCGACGGTCGTCAGCGGGCCCGTGGCGGCGCTGGAGAAGCTGACCGCGGCGCTGGCGGCCGAGCGGATCCGCGTACGCCGCGTCGACATCGACTACGCGTCCCACTCCGCGCAGGTCGACGCCGTCGTGCCGGAACTCCTCGACGCCCTGGGCGAGATCCCCACCCGCTCGTGCCGGGTGCCCTTCCACTCGACGGTGACGGGGGAGCCGCTCGACGGCCGGGAGCTGGACGCCGCGTACTGGGTGAGCAACCTGCGCCGCACGGTGCGCTTCTCCGATGTCGTCGGGAACCTGCTCGGCCGCGGCCACCGCACGTTCGTCGAGACCAGCCCCCACCCCGTGCTGAGCACCGCCGTCTCCCAGACCGCCGACGCGCTCGGCGTCGAAGCCGCTGCCGTCGCCAGCCTCCGGCGCGGCGACGGCGGCCGGCAGGGGTTCCTCACCGGCGTCGC
>NZ_JACBXC010000814.1 GCF_013870535.1 Streptomyces phytophilus
GCTGCCCAGCAGCGCGATGCCCAGCGCACCGCCCAACTGCGGCGCCGTGGAGGAGATCGCCGCCGCCGCGCCCTGCCGCTCCGGCGGGGCCGCGCCGACGACCATGTCGGTGGCCAGCGCCATCATCGGCCCCAGCCCCGCCGACACGATCACCGCACCGGTGACGAGCACGGGCAGCGCATGCTCGCCGCCGGCCTGCGTCAGCACCCCGTACCCGACGGCCGAGAGCCCCAGCCCGACGGCGATGATCCGCGCGGGCGCGTACCGGCGGGCCAGCCGCGGCGCCAGCATGGAACCGGCGATCACGCCGAGCGCCGACGGCGCCGTCCACAGCCCCGCGTCCAGCGGCGACAGCCCCTCGACGAGCTGGAGGTACAGCGCGAGCGCGTAGTTGCAGCCCCACAGCACGAAGATCCCGGCGGCCAGCGTCGCCGCGGCGGTGGCGAGCGTACGGTCGGCGAAGAGGCGCAGGTCCACGAACGGGTCGGCGAGCACCCGCTGCCGGCGCACGAACGCCACCGCCACCAGCACCCCCGCCGCCACCGCCGCGACCGGCACCGCCCCGGCGCCCTCGGCGGCGATCTGCTTCAGCCCGTACACCACCGGCAGCACCGCGGCCAGCGACAGCAGCGAGCTGAGCACGTCCACCCGCCGCCCCGCGGGCCCGCGGGACTCCGGCAGCAGCACGGGCAGCAGCACCAGCAGCACCGCCATCACGGGTACGCCGAGCAGGAACGCCGAGCCCCACCAGAACCGCTCCAGCAGCCAGCCGCCCACCAGCGGCCCGATCGCCGTGCCGCCGGAGACGCTGGCCACGATGACGCCGATGGCCGTCGTCCGCTCCCGCGGCCCGGGGAACAGCGCCGCCGCCAGCGCGAGCGTCGACGGCATGAGGGTGGCGCCGGCGACGCCCATGAGGGCGCGGGCGGCGATGAGCATCTCCGCGTTCACGGAGTACGCGGCGAGCAGCGAGGCGGCGCCGTAGCCGGCGGCCCCGTACAACAGCAGCCGGCGGCGGCCGATGCGGTCGCCGAGCACGCCCATGGTGACGAGGGAGCCGGCGAGGAGGAAGGCGTAGATGTCGACGGTCCACAGCAGTTGGGTGCTGCCGGCGGAGAGGTCGCGGCCGATGGCGGGCAGGGCGAGGTTGGTGACGGTCAGTTCGAGGGAGGCGAGCAGCGCGGGCAGCGCGAGGACGGCGAGCCCGAGCCACCGCCGCCGCTGCCCGTGCTGCTGCTCCGGAGTGCCGGTAGAGGTCATGGCGGCCAGTCTCAGACCTCGACCATAATCGAGGTCAAGGGCTAGCCTGACGGCCATGGACAAGCCCCCCTTCGACGCGAAGGAACTCACGGTCGGCCAGCTCGCCGCGCGCTCCGGCGTCGCCGTCACGGCGCTGCACTTCTACGAGGGCAAGGGACTCATCCGCAGCCGCCGCACCCCCGGCAACCAGCGCCGCTTCACCCGCGACACGCTGCGCCGCGTCGCGTTCATCCGCACCGCGCAGCGGGTGGGCATCCCGCTGCGCACGATCGCCGAGGCGCTGCGGACGCTCCCCGACGAGCGCACCCCGACGCAGGAGGACTGGGCCCGGCTGTCGGCGGCCTGGCGCGACGAACTCGACATCCGCATCGACCAGATGGTGCGGCTGCGCGACCGGCTGGCCGACTGCATCGGCTGCGGCTGCCTGTCGCTGGAGCGCTGCCTGCTGCGCAACCGCGACGACGTCCTCGGCGACACGGGCCCCGGCCCGCGCCGCCTGCTCACCCGCCGGCTGGCCCAGGAGACCCGGAACCCGCCGGCGGGTGAGGAGGAAAGGGAGGGGGAGGGCTGACGTCACCTCACTCCCGCAGCTCCCCCCGCACTTCCCGTGCCGCCGCCACCAGGCTCGCCAGCGACGCCCGCGTCTCCGCCCAGCCCCGGGTCTTCAGCCCGCAGTCCGGGTTCACCCACAGCCGCTCCGCCGGGATCGCCCGCAGCCCGGTGCGCAGCAGCGCCACCGTCTCCGCCGTGTCCGGCACCCGCGGCGAGTGGATGTCGTACACGCCGGGCCCCGCCTCGCGCGGATAGCCGTGACCGGCCAGTTCGTACGCCACCTGCATGTGCGAGCGCGCCGCCTCCAGGCTGATGACGTCCGCGTCGAGGTCGTCGATCGCCGCGACGATGTCGCCGAACTCCGCGTAGCACATGTGCGTGTGGACCTGCGTGTCCGCGCGCGCGACGCCCGTCGTCAGCCGGAACGCCCCGGTCGCCCACGCCAGATACGCGGGCCGGTCCGCGGCGCGCAGCGGCAGCGTCTCCCGCAGCGCCGGCTCGTCGACCTGGACGACGGCCGTGCCCGCCGCCTGGAGGTCGGCGACCTCGTCGCGCAGCGCGAGCGCCACCTGCCGGGCGGTCTCGGCGCGCGGCTGGTCGTCGCGGACGAACGACCACGCCAGCATCGTGACCGGGCCCGTGAGCATGCCCTTGACCGGGCGGTCCGTCAGCGACTGCGCGTACGTCGTCCAGCGCACCGTCATCGGCTCGGGGCGGGAGACGTCGCCGGCCAGGATCGGCGGGCGGACGTAGCGGGTGCCGTACGACTGCACCCAGCCGTGCCGCGTGGCGAGGTAGCCGGTCAGCTGCTCGGCGAAGTACTGCACCATGTCGTTGCGTTCCGGCTCGCCGTGCACGAGCACGTCGAGACCGGCCTCCTCCTGGTACGCCACCACCTCGCGGATCTCCGCGGCGATCCGCTCCTCGTAGCCGGCCGGGCCGATGCGCCCGGCGCGCAGGTCGGCGCG
>NZ_JACBXC010000815.1 GCF_013870535.1 Streptomyces phytophilus
AGGCCAGCGCGTCGGCGGGGGCGCGGTCGTAGCGCCACTGGCCGGTGTGCAGGTACCAGTACGGGGTGCCGGCCATCTGCCGCGAGGGGCGGACCCAGTCGGCGGCGGTGGCGAGTTGCTGCCAGCCGCCGTACGGGCGGACCTTCTCCTGGCCGACGTAGTGCGCCCAGCCGCCGCCGTTGACGCCCTGGCAGCCGGTGAGCATGAGCAGGGACAGGAAGGCGCGGTAGATCGTGTCGGAGTGGAACCAGTGGTTGGTGCCCGCGCCCATCACGATCATGCAGCGGCCGCGGGTCTGCTCCGCGGTACGGGCCCACTCGCGGGCGGCGCGGACGGCGGCGCGGGCGGGCACGGAGGTGATCGCCTCCTGCCAGGCGGGGGTGCAGGGCACGGCGGCGTCGTCGTACGAGGCGGGCCACCGGCCGCCGAGTCCGGGGCGCGGGACGCCGTAGCTCGCGAGGAGGAGGTCGAACACGGTGGTCACGCGGCGCCCGCCGATCTCGCGGACCGGGACGGCGCGCCGCACGGTGGCGCCCGGCTCGTCGAACCGGCCGAGGACGACGTCGGCGGTGGGGCCGCCGCGGTCGCCGCCGTCGCCGTCGGCGTACAGGGTGAGCAGCGGGTCCGTCTCGCCGAGGTCGAGGTGCCAGCGCCCCTCCCCCGGTTTCGACCAGCGGTCGCCGAGGGTGCCGGGCGGGGCGACGACGCGGCCGGTGGCGGCGTCGAGGAGCACGGGGCGGTGGCGGCCGGCGGGGTCCCGGTCGGCGAGCCCGGCGTCGGCGGCGGTGACGAACCGGCCGGGGGTGTACGCGCCGTCGCCGGTCTCCTCCAGTTCGATGAGGAACGGCAGGTCGGTGAACTGCTTGACGTACTCGGTGAAGTAGGGCACCTGCTT
The DNA here is from genome assembly GCF_013870535.1 of Streptomyces phytophilus. Taxonomy (GTDB): domain Bacteria; phylum Actinomycetota; class Actinomycetes; order Streptomycetales; family Streptomycetaceae; genus Streptomyces; species Streptomyces phytophilus. The sequence goes on from NZ_JACBXC010000815.1 coordinate 896, forward strand.
CTCGACGAAGCACTCCTTGAGGATGACGTGCCCCATGGCCATGGCCAGCGCGCCGTCGGTGCCGGGGTGCGGGTGCAGCCACTCGTCGGCGAACTTGGTGGCGTCGGAGTAGTCGGGTGAGACGACGACGACCTTCTGGCCGCGGTAGCGGGCCTCGGCCATCCAGTGGGCGTCGGGGGTGCGGGTGACCGGGACGTTGGAGCCCCAGAGCACGAGGTAGGCGGCGTCCCACCAGTCGCCGGACTCGGGCACGTCGGTCTGGTCGCCGAAGACCTGCGGGGAGGCGATGGGCAGGTCCGCGTACCAGTCGTAGAACGACAGCATGGGGGCGCCGATGAGGGCGTGGAAGCGGGCGCCGACGGCGTGCGAGGCCATCGACATCGCGGGGATCGGGGAGAACCCGGCGATCCGGTCGGGGCCGTAGGCCCGCAGGGTGTGCACGTGCGCGGCGGCGGCGATCTCCAGCGCCTCGTCCCAGCCGATGCGCACCAGCCCGCCCTTGCCGCGGGCGCTCTGGTAGCGCCGCCGCCGCTCGGGGTCGCCGGTGATCTCCGCCCAGGCGGCGACGGGGTCGCCGAGGCGGCGTCTGGCGTCGCGGTACATCTGGACGAGAACTCCGCGCGCGTGCGGATAACGCACGCGCGTGGGCGAGTACGTGTACCACGAGAATGACGCGCCGCGGGGGCAGCCGCGCGGTTCGTAATCCGGGCGGTCGGGGCCCGTCGACGGATAGTCGGTCGCCTGGGTCTCCCAGGTGATAAGCCCGTCCTTGACATACACCTGCCACGAACAAGAGCCCGTGCAGTTGACACCGTGTGTCGAGCGGACGACTTTGTCGTGCGCCCAACGGGCCCGGTACGGGGAGTCGTTGACGTCCTGGTCCGTACGGAAGACGGCGCGGCCGTCCGGCGTCTCGGCCGACCTGCGCAGTAACTTCCCTGCTCGCAGCAGGTGTTCGGCGGCTGCGTCGGCCGCGCGCTCCGCCCTGCCTCTCGTCCGACCGCGCACCACGTGGCACCCCTTCCGGGCGAACGGTGCGCCGAGAACACCCGGAGGCGGCCGGCGCACCACGACTCCGATCGATCGCAGCCTGCCCCCATTCCCGGGCCGACCGGAACCGCATTCCGGCCACTTGGTTGCATTGAGAAACTATCTTTACCGGGGATTGGGAGAACCATGCAATTTCAGGTCCGCTGCGCATTGCACTTTCCCGGCGAATATGACGCACACTTTCGGCCAGAAATCCGTTCGCCCGCTTTCCGCGGTGCCGGTGCCGGCGTACGGGCCGGGCGGCGGAGCCCTCGTCCGGGCCGCCCGGCCGGGCGGCCCGGACGAGAACATGGTCACAACCAAGGCAGCCCTCACCCGTTCATTAGCCGGCCTGGCTAACATCCGTCCATGACTGTCCTGCCCGATGACGGGCTCTCCCTGGCGACCGAGTTCGCCGACGCGACGCACGAGCAGTGGCAGCAGCTGGTGGCCGGCGTGCTGCGCAAGGCCGGCAAGGACGTCTCCGGCGCCGAGGCGGAGACGCTGCTGTCCACCGCACTCGACGACGGGCTGCGCACGCCGCCGCTCTACACCGCGCGCGATCGCGCACCGGAGTCCGGGCTGCCCGGCTTCGCGCCCTTCGTCCGCGGCGGCCGGCCCGAGGGCAACGCCGCGGACGGCTGGGACGTACGCCAGCGGCACGCGGTGCCCGACGCGGAGGCCGTGCTCGGCGACCTGGAGAACGGCGCCACGTCCCTGTGGCTCGCCGTCGGCGGCTCCGGCGGTATCCCGGTGGCGGCGCTGGCGGACGTCCTGAAGGACGTCTACCTCGACCTCGCGCCCGTCGTCCTGGACGCCGGCGCCGAGACCGAACCGGCCGCGCGCGAACTGCTG
>NZ_JACBXC010000816.1 GCF_013870535.1 Streptomyces phytophilus
AGCTGAAGAAGGTCGCCGACTCGCTGCCGGGCGAAGCCGCCCACTGGCACGCCGACGTCACCGACCACGACGCGATGGCCGCCGCGGCGGCCGAGGTCGAGGAGCACTTCGGCGGGATCGACGTGGTCGTCGCCAACGCGGGTGTCGCCACCGGCGGCCCGTTCCTCGACTCCGACGCCCGCTCCTTCGACCGCGTCATCGAGGTCAACCTGCTGGGCAGCGTGGCCACCGCCCGCGCCTTCCTGCCCGCGTTGGTCCGTTCGCGCGGCTACCACCTCCAGATCGCCTCGCTCGCCGCCGTGACGCCCGCGCCGATGATGGCGGCGTACTGCGCGTCGAAGTCGGGCGTGGAGGCGTTCGCGCACTGCCTGCGCGGCGAGGTCGGCCACCAGGGCGTGGACGTCGGCGTCGGCTATCTGAGCTGGACCGACACCGACATGGTCCGCGGCGCCGACGAGGACGAGGTGCTGCGCGACATGCGCGCGCGGCTGCCGTGGCCGTCCAACAAGACCTATCCGCTGGCGCCCGCCGTCGAGCGCCTCGTCGCCGGCATCGAGCGGCGCTCGCCGCACGTCTACGGGCAGTGGTGGCTGCGCGGCATGCAGTCGGTGCGCGGCGCGCTGCCGTCGCTCGTCACCGGGCCGCTGGGGCGGCGCGAGATGCGCAAGCTGGCGCCGCGGCTCGCCGCGACGCGGGAGTCGCGCGGCGGGCTGGTGGGCGCGGGCGGCGCGGCGGACGAGCGGACGCGGGCGCTGCGGGAGACGTGGGACACGTAGCGCGCGGCGGGGACGACGGCGAAGGGGCAGGGGACGGCGAACGGGCAGGGGACGGCGAAGGGGCGCACCCGGTGCGGGTGCGCCCCTCGCGCGTGGCTCAACTACGCCGTGTCAGCGCTGCTCCTGCTCGTCGTCGCGGTCTTCCTGCTTGCGGTCGCGGCCCTGCTCCGCGCCCTCCTGGGCACGCTGCGAAGGGTCCTGGCCGGACTCCTGTCCGCGCTCGCGGCTCTGCTGCGCCTTCTGCGCGGCCTCCTTGGCCTTCTCGGCGGCGTCGCCGGCCATGTCCTTCGCCTTGTCGAATGCGCCCATTCTTGTCACTCCTAGCGAGAGAGGGGGTACGGGCCTCCATCAGGCTTACATAGATGGGCGAATGCTGCATTTCGGGACCAAGTTCTCGGTCCGCTACGACTGCTGCGAGCGCGGCGGCAGCGGCGGCCGGCTCCGGTCGGGCACGTCGGTGTAGTCCGGCGGTGCCGCCGCCGGGTGCTCGCGCAGCAGGTCCAGCGCGGTGGCCACCGCGACGTTCAGCTCGGAGGTCCGGCCCTCCGCCCAGTCCAGCGGCGTGCGTTCCGCGACCACGTCGGGCGGGACGCCGGCGTTCTCCACGCCCCAGCCGTACTCGTCGAACCAGGCCGCGTTCATCGGCACCGTGATCACCGTGCCGTCGCCCAGCCGGTGCCGGCCCGTCATCCCGACGACCCCGCCCCACGTCCGCAGCCCCACCACAGGGCCGAGGCCCAGCAGTTTGAACGCCGCGGTGATCATGTCGCCGTCCGACGACGTGGCCTCGTCGGCCAGCGCCACCATCGGGCCGCGCGGCGCGGTCGAGGTGTACGACACGGGCTGCGCGTTGCGCGTCAGGTCCCAGCCCATGATCGTGCGGGTCAGCTTCTCCAGCACCAGCTCGCTGATGTGCCCGCCCGCGTTGCCCCGTACGTCCACGATCAGCGACTCGCGGTTCATCTCCATCCGCACGTCCCTGTTGAACTGCGCCCAGCCGCTGGCGACCAGGTCCGGGATGTGCAGGTAGCCGCAGCGCCCGCCGCTCAACTCGTGCACCACCGCGCGCCGCGCCGCCACCCAGTCCTGGTACCGCAGCGGGCGGTCGTCGACCAGCGGGACCACGGCCACCCGGCGCAGCCTCCCGCCGCCGCCCTCGATCGCGAACGTCAGCTCCACCGACGTGCCCCCCGCCCCCGCCAGCAGCGGGTACGGGCCGGTGACCGGGTCGACCGCGCGGCCGTCGACGTGCGTGAGCACCGAGCCCTCCGGGATGCCGGTGCCGGCCAGCGGGGAGCGGGCCCGGGTGTCGGAGGAGTCGCCGGGCAGGATGCGTACCAGCGCCCAGCCGAGGCCGTCGCGGGTGCGGGCGAAGTTCACGCCGAGGAAGCCGATGGGCCGCTGGTAGTGCGGCGGGCCCTCGTTGCGGCGGGCGGGCGTGACGTACGCGTGCGACGTGCCCAGCTCGCCCAGCACCTCGCGCAGCAGGTCGGCGAACTCGTCCGGCGAGGCCACGCGGTCCAGCAGCGGCCGGTACTGCGCCAGCACCGCGTCCCAGTCGACGCCGCACATGTGCGGCTCCCAGAAGTACGCCCGGATGATGCGGCCGGCCTCGTCGTACGCCTGGTGCCACTCGGCCACCGGGTCCGCGGTGTGCAGCACGCGCCGCAGGTCGATGTACACGGTGGTGTCCGGGTCCGCCTGGGCGGTCGCCGGGATGGCGCGCAGCGAGCCGCCGTCGTTGGCCACCAGCCGGCTGCCGTCGCCGCTCACGGCGATCTCCGTGACCAGCGACGTCAGTTCGGTGAGCCGGGCGGTCGAGATGTCGAAGTGCTCCAGCGTCGGCCGGCCGGAGGTGTCCGAGGGGTTGGCGAACGTCTCGCCGAGCGCGCCGGAGATCGGCCAGCGCAGCCACACCAGCCCGCCGCCCGCGACCGGCACGAGGGCCGAGTACTTCGACGCCGGCACCGGGATCGGCGTCACCCGGCTCTCCAGCCCCTCC
>NZ_JACBXC010000817.1 GCF_013870535.1 Streptomyces phytophilus
ATAGCCGGCCGCGTAGTCAGCGTTGCTGTGCTCGGACATCGAGGTGCGGACCCCTGGTGGAGTCCGGGTCACCTCCCGGGAATGTGGCGGCTGTCGTGGACGGTGCCCCACACTAGAGGGTCCCTCCGTCACACGGCGACTTGCGGGACGATCCCCCGGTCGCCGCGGGGTTCCGCCGAGGTCACGTACGCCGTACGGGCGCCGGGCGCACGCCCGCGCGATTACTCCGCGCCGGGCTCACCGCGCCGGGATCGTGCCGCCACCGGCCCGCAGCACCGGTTCCGGCACCGGCTACAGCGCGGCTTTCTTCAGGCGGCGCCGCTCGCGCTCGGACAGGCCGCCCCAGATGCCGAAGCGCTCGTCGTTGGCGAGGGCGTACTCCAGGCACTCGGACCGGACTTCGCAGGCGAGGCAGACCTTCTTGGCCTCGCGCGTGGATCCGCCCTTCTCCGGGAAGAAGGACTCGGGATCGGTCTGGGCGCACAAGGCGCGCTCCTGCCACCCGAGCTCCTCGTCCGCCTCCTCGACCAGCACCTGCTGGAACAGCTCGGTCATCTGCGCGCCCCTCGCCTTTGCTTCCCCGTGATGTTGCCGTTACTGAATCGCCTGAACGGACACGTGTGAAATTACAGGTACGCCGATCTGGCACAGTCAAGCCGGGATCTGCTATTGGACCTCTTATTCACCCTGCGGCACCAAGCCCTCGTGAATAGTGTTCATATCGGCCAAGACCATGACAGTCCGATAGACCGCGATCCCGGTAGGCCGCCCTACCGAGGGAGACGATCGGGGCTACGGCGTCGTTGCGGCCCGCCCGGCAAAGCGAAGAAGATCACAGTCGCGTCACGGATGCACAACGGCACCCCGGCCCCGATGGTCGCCCTGCGGTTGGTCGCCGTCTCTCCGTACAACGGGGTGAATAAACCTTTCGCCACGCCCGGCAACCGGAAGGTGTGAATCCTTGCGGGAAACCCGGACATCCAGTTGACAACCACCGTCCGGATCCGCTCTGCTGATGCGTATGTCGGGCCCGTGGCCGTACCGGCCGAGCGAGGAGTGTCCGAGCTGTTGTAGCCGCTGAGGCTCCAGCTCCGCTTCCTGCTGCCTGCCCCCGCAGGCCACCCCTCTCCTCCCGCTCCACCCCCACACTCCTCGCGCACCACACACGCCAAGGACTCCCGAGCCCCATGCTCAGTGACATCCAGATCGGCGGCGACCCGCTCGCCTTCCCCCACCTGCTCCCGCCCGCGCCCGCCCACCCCGCCACCGTCGCCGACTTCGCCGGCCTCGCCCGCGCGCTCGCCGCCGACCGGGACGCCTGGGCGCCGCTCGTCGACTACGACCCCGTCACCCGCTGGTACCACCGGCTGCGCACCGGCCCCGGCTACGAGGTGTGGCTGCTGAGCTGGCTGCCGGGACAGCGCAGCGGGGCGCACGGCCACGGCCCGTCCTCCGGCGTACTCACCGTGCTGGAAGGGGAGTTGACGGAGCGCGCGAACCACACCCCGCGCACCCTCACGCCCGGCGCGCAGCGGGTCTTCGCGCCGGGGTACGTCCACGAAGTCGTCAACGACGCGCTGACACCCGCCGTCAGCCTGCACGTCTACTTCCCCGCCCTCACCGAGATGCCGATGCACGAGGACCGTCCCTCCCGGACAGCAGTCGCCTGCTGCGCCGCCCACCGGACACCCGAGCCCGCCCACCGCTGAGCCCGGCCTGCAAGACTGGGCGCCATGCGCATCGTTGTACTGGCCGGCGGGATCGGCGGCGCCCGGTTCCTTCGCGGCCTGAAGCAGGCAGAGCCGGACGCCGACGTCACCGTCGTCGGCAACACCGGCGACGACATCCACCTGTTCGGCCTCAAGGTCTGTCCCGACCTCGACACCGTGATGTACACGCTCGGCGGCGGCATCCACGAGGAACAGGGCTGGGGCCGCGCCGGCGAGACGTTCGCCGTCAAGGAGGAGCTGGCCGCGTACGGCGTCGGCCCCGGCTGGTTCGGGCTCGGCGACCGCGACTTCGCCACCCACATCGTGCGCACCCAGATGCTCGGCGCCGGCTTCCCGCTCAGCGCCGTCACCGAGGCGCTGTGCGACCGCTGGCGGCCGGGCGTGCGGCTGCTGCCGATGACCGACGACCGGGTCGAGACGCACGTCGCCGTCGAGGTGGACGGCGAGCGTAAGGCCGTCCACTTCCAGGAGTACTGGGTGCGGCTGCGCGCCTCCGTGCCCGCGCTCGCCGTGGTGCCCGTCGGCGCCGAGCAGGCCAAGCCCGCGCCCGGCGTACTGGAGGCCATCGCCGAGGCCGACGTCGTCCTCTTCCCGCCGTCCAACCCCGTCGTCAGCATCGGCACGATCCTCGCCGTACCGGGCGTCCGCGAGGCCATCGCCGACGCGGACGTGCCCGTCGTGGGCCTGTCCCCCATCGTGGGCGGCGCCCCGGTGCGCGGCATGGCGGACAAGGTGCTGGCCGCGGTCGGAGTCGAGTCGAGCGCCGATGCGGTCGCGCTGCACTACGGCTCCGGGCTCATCGACGGCTGGCTCGTCGACGAGGTGGACGCCGCGGCGGTGCCGGCCGTGGAGGCCGCCGGGATCCGCTGCCGGGCGGTGCCGCTGATGATGCGGGACACGGACGCGACGGCGCGGATGGCCGCGGCGGCGCTGGAGCTGGCTCAGGAGGTACGGGCATGACGGCGGACGCGGGTACGGACACCGGCACCGGCACCGGCACCGGCACAAGCACGGAAGCCGGCACGGCCACCGCGGCAGCGGACGGCG
>NZ_JACBXC010000818.1 GCF_013870535.1 Streptomyces phytophilus
CTGTCCATCGCGTACGGGTACCCGGAGCGGGACGGCACCGACGTGTACAACTCCGTCCAGCTCATCACCCCGTACGGCTATCCGCTGGCCAACTACCGCAAGACGCACCTCTTCGGCGACTTCGAGCGGAAGTTCTTCACCCCGGGCGACACCCCCGTGGTCCAGGCCGACGTGGACGGCATCCGCGTCGGCATCCTGGTCTGCTACGACGTGGAGTTCCCCGAGCCGGTGCGGGCGCACGCCCTGGCCGGCACGGAGCTGCTGCTGGTGCCCACCGCACTGATGCGCCCGTACGAGTTCGTGGCCCGCACGCTCGTCCCCGCGCGCGCCTACGAGAGCCAGTTGTACGTCGCGTACGTCAACCGCGTCGGCGCCGAGGGCGAGCACCACTTCGCCGGGCTGAGCTGCCTGGCCGCCCCCGACGGCACGGTGCGCGCCCGCGCCGGGGACGGCGGCGAGGACCTCGTGCTCGCCGACGTCGACCCCGCCCGGATCGCCGCCGCCCGCCGCGACAACACGTATCTGGCGGACCTGAGGCCCGAGTTGTACGCCTGACGCACCCCGCCGGAGCCCGCACCGGCCCCCGCAGATCCGCACACCGCACATCCGCACGCCCGGGCGGCGGCCCCGAGCCGCCCTGCCCGCACGCCCCGAGGAGCCCCGCCCGATGACGTCCACCGTGCCCACCGCCGTCCACCCCGCGGGGGAGGAGACCGACCGGCGGCCGATCACGATGTTCGGCCCCGACTTCCCCTTCGCGTACGACGACTACCTCGCCCACGCCGCCGGGCTCGGCCAGATACCGGCGACCGGGCACGGCACCGAGGTCGCCGTCGTCGGCGGCGGGCTCTCCGGCCTCGTCACCGCGTACGAGCTGATGAAGATGGGCCTGAAGCCGGTGGTCTACGAGGCGGACCGGATCGGCGGCCGGCTGCGTACCGAGACGTTCCCCGGCTGCGACCCCGCGCTCACCGCCGAGATGGGCGCGATGCGCTTCCCGCCGTCGTCCACCGCGCTGCGGCACTACCTCGACCTCACGGGCCTTCAGACCCGCCCGTTCCCCAACCCGCTGGCGCCCGGCACCCCTTCCACCGTCGTCGACCTCAAGGGCGAGTCGCACTACGCCCGCACGATCGACGACCTGCCGCAGGTCTACCGCGACGTCGCCGCCGCCTGGGCCGACTGCCTGGAGGAGGGCGCGGACTTCAGCGCCATGAACCGCGCCATCCGCGAGCGCGACGTCCCGCGCATCCGCGAGCTGTGGGCGGCGCTGGTCGAGCGGCTCGACAACCAGACCTTCTACGGCTTCCTCTGCGACTCCGCGGCCTTCCGCTCCTTCCGGCACCGGGAGGTCTTCGGCCAGGTCGGCTTCGGCACCGGCGGCTGGGACACCGACTTCCCCAACTCCATCCTGGAGATCCTGCGCGTCGTCTACACGGAGGCCGACGACGACCACCACGGCATCGTCGGCGGCAGCCGGCAACTCCCGCTGCGGCTCTGGGACCGCGCCCCCGGCAAGCTCGTGCACTGGGCGCAGGGCACGTCGCTGGCCGCGCTGCACGACGGCGGCGCCCCCCGCCCGGCCGTCACCCGCCTCGCCCGCGCCGCCGGCGAGCGGATCACCGTCACCGACGCCTCCGGCGACGTACGCACCTACCGCGCGGCGGTCTTCACCGCGCAGTCGTGGATGCTGCTTTCGAAGATCGACTGCGCCGACGAACTGCTGCCCATCGACCACTGGACCGCCGTCGAACGCACCCACTACATGGCCTCGTCCAAGCTCTTCGTGCCCGTGGACCGGCCGTTCTGGCTCGACCGGGACGAGCGGACCGGCCGCGACACGATGTCCATGACGCTCACCGACCGCATGACCCGCGGCACCTACCTCCTCGACGACGGCCCGGACCGGCCGGCGGCGATCTGCCTGTCGTACACCTGGTGCGACGACAGCCTGAAGTGGCTGCCGCTGCCGGCCGAGGAGCGGATGGAGGTCATGCTCAAGTCGCTCGGCGAGATCTACCCGGAGGTGGACATCAGGAAGCACGTCATCGGCCCGCCGGTGACGGTCTCCTGGGAGGACGAGCCGTACTTCATGGGCGCGTTCAAGGCCAACCTGCCTGGCCACTACCGTTACCAGCGGCGGCTGTTCACCCACTTCATGCAGGAGGCGCTGCCGGCGGGCAAGCGCGGGCTGTTCCTGGCCGGCGACGACATCTCCTGGACCGCGGGCTGGGCCGAGGGCGCGGTGCAGACGGCGCTGAACGCCGTATGGGGCGTGATGCGGCACCTCGGCGGCGCCACCGACCCGGCCAACCCCGGGCCCGGCGACGTCTTCGACGCCATCGCCCCGGTGGAGCTGCCGGAGGACTGACGCGCCCGGCTCAGTCGCCGCACCGGCCGCGCAGCGGCACCAGCAGGCAGCGTGAGACCAGCCCCACCGACTGATCCAGCCGCTCGGTGAACTCCTCGCCCACCTCGGGCAGTCCACGCAGCCGCCACAGCACCCGGGCCGCCGCCCACGCCGCGTCCCGGGCCCGCTCCAGGCTCCACGCCCCGGCGAGGTGCGTGAGCGGATCCGCCACGTCCAGCAGGTCGGGCCCCGGCATGAGCTGCTCGCGGATCCGCTCCTCCAGCCGTACGAGCAGCCCGCCCACGCGCTCGTAGTCGCCCTCGACGTCCTCGGGTTCGCGGCCCAGCGCGCGGCAGGTGGCGACGACGGCGAGCGGCAGGTCGTAGCCGATGTGGGCGTTGATGCCGGCGAGCGCGAACTGCAAG
>NZ_JACBXC010000819.1 GCF_013870535.1 Streptomyces phytophilus
CGCCGCGGCCAGTGCGGTACGGAGTCGGTGAGGCATGCGGCAACTCCCGGGCAGGCGGTCGGAGACGGTGATCAGAAGACCCCGTACCGCGGTCAAAGGTTGTAGGAATACGGCTAGTTGGTTTGTACCGTGACAGAAGGTGGCATTCCGGCTACGGAACGGGGATGCGGATCCCTACTCCGCGATCGTCTCCGGGAACCGTGCGTTCGCCCCGTCCGCGCCCAGCGCGGCCCCGCCGAACGTCCACGACCCCTGCGCCGTCAGACCCCCGCCACGCGTCGGCAGCACCCACGCGAGCCCGTTCCCCGCGTTCTCGCCCGGCGCGCCCGCGACCAGGCCCGAGCGGCCGTCGCGGTCGGCGTCGTGCAGCCGGACGTCGGAGCCGAAGAAGTCGGCGGTCTCGGCGGTCCCCGGGACGCCCGGGGTGTTCTGATTGAAGTGCTGCACCCCGTTCACGGTCAGCCCGCCGGCCGACCCGCGCAGCAGCCAGACCGCGCCCGCGCCCTCGGCGGTGCCGATCTCCTCGCCGTCGGAGCCCACCGCCAGATCGGGGTATCCGTCGCCGTCGACGTCGCCCAGGGAGACGTCGCTGCCGAAGCGGTCCTCGTTCTCGTACGTCCCGGGGACGCCGCCGCTGCCCTGCTCCCACACCTCGGGCTGCCCGGCGCCGGGCCCGCCGGCCGCCCCGTACCAGACCTCGACCTTGCCGCCCGACAGGTCGTACTCGTCGTGCTCCAGCACCGTGGGGTCGCCCACCGCGAGGTCGTCGGCGCCGTCCTTGTCGATGTCGCCCGCGACGGCCACGGGCCCGCCCATGAACTCCGAGCGCGTGTACCCCTCGGGGCCGCCGCCCTTCAGATACAGGGAGTAGCCCTCCACGTACTCCAGGAACCACTTCTTGCCGGTGACCACCAGGTCGTCGGTGCCGTCGCCCTCGAAGTCGCCGCCGACCAGGCCGGTGGGCGTGAACTGCTCCGGGAAGTCGGCGAAGGGATGGCCGTCCTGTGCGCGTACGGGACCGCGGGCCGCGCCCCAGCCGCCGTACAGCTCCAGGTGGTCCTTCGACAGGATCGCCAGCGCCGTCGACCCGTCGTGGAACCAGTCGCCCGCCGCCAGCCCCGTCCCGTAGGCGTTGCCCTCGATCCGGGTGGCGGGTTGCAGGTCCTGCGCGCCGCTGCCGGACAGGCCGCCGGAGGAGCCGTACAGGATGGTCGTGCGGCCGGTGTCCGCGACGCCGCCGAGGTCCTCGCCGGTGACGCCGACGGCGAGGTCGGCGTACCCGTCGCGGTCGAAGTCGGCGGCGGCGAGGGTGGCGCCGAAGGCGTCGCCGGTCTCGGAGGTGCCGGGGACACCGGCGGTGGACTGGCTGAGTACCTTGCGCTCGGCGGTGTCGAGGCCGCCCGCGGAGCCGTAGAGCACCGCGACGTACCCGGCGCGCTGCACGCCGTTCACGGTGCCGGAGGGGGCGGCCACGACGAGGTCGCGGTAGCCGTCGCCGTTGAAGTCGTCGTGGAACTTCGCGGGCGCGGCCGCGGGCGCCGCCGCCGCCGGTGCGGCGCCGCCCGCGAGGGCGGCGCCGGCGACGACGGCCAGAGAGGCGGCTAAGGCGGTGGCGGTCGCGGGTGTACGGCGGCTGCGTGGCATGTCGGGCTCCTGAACGTCGATGCGGACCGGTACGGCTACTCAGTGGGCCTCTCACCCTGTGAGACACCTGACGTTCACCCGAGGTTGTGCGAACTACCGCCCTTCGTACGGCTCATGCGGATTTCCCTGAACTTGTTGGTCAATGAAGCCGGTTCACGGGATTCATCCGGTCAGCCCGTCACTCCTGGCCCATCAGGTAGTGGCCCAGGTCCTCGTCCGCGAAGCCGGTGCCGAACCGCGCACCCGCGCGCGCACCGCCGGGCACCTCGAAGTTGTCCGGGCTGAACGCCACGGAACCCGTCGCCGTCAGCCCGCCCGCGGCGCCGCGCAGCGACCAGATCGCGCCCGTCCCGTTCTCCTCCGGCGCGCCCACCGCCAGCTCCGCCCGGCCGTCGTCCGTGACGTCCCCGAACGCCAGCGCCGCGCCGAACCGGTCCCCGGTCTCGGCCACGCCCTTCACACCGGGCGTGTCCTGGTGGAACGCCTTCGCGCCACGGGCCTTCAGCCCGCCGGAGCCGCCCTTGAGCAGCACCACGGAACCCGCCGACTGCTTGCTGCCGATGGCCTCGTACGGCACGCCCACGGCGAGGTCGGCGAAGCCGTCGCCGTTCGCGTCGCCGGCCGCGAGCCGGGCGCCGAACTGGTCGCCGCGCTCGCCCGTGCCGGGCACGTCGGCGGTGTCCTGGGTGAAGGTCGAACCGCCCGTCTCGCCGGGGCCGTTCGCGGTCCCGTAGACGACCTTGACCGTGCCCTTGTCGTACGGGAGGTCCTCGACGCTCGCGCCGATCGAGCGGTACGCGAGGTCGCCCTTGCCGTCGCCGTCGAAGTCGCCGATCGTGGGCGAACCGCCGTTGGGCAGCGCGGCGCCGCTCCGCGTCAGCCCGTCGGGGCCGCCCTTCCAGAACCAGCCGCCCTCGGCGTTGCCCTGGTAGCTGAAGAACGCCACGAGGTCGTCCGCGCCATCGCCGGTCACGTCGCCGACGGCGACGCCGTCGAGGCTGTCCTCCGGCTTCATCTCGACGAGCGCGCTCTCCCGCGCGGGGGCGCCGGCGCGGGTGAACGGGCCGTAGAGGACGGTGTACGCCTCGGCGCTGTCGCTGCGGGTGCTGGGCACCAGCAGGTCGCCCTCGC
>NZ_JACBXC010000082.1 GCF_013870535.1 Streptomyces phytophilus
CCGTGAAGTGGTGCGTGTCGGTGCTGCTGATCGTCGCGCTCGCCCTGGGCAGCTGGCAGCTCGCCGACGCCCTCATCAACCACGACGGCCGGGGCGGCGATACCGGCAACTCCGCCGCCCAGCCCGGCGGGGCCGGGGGCTCCGGTGGCGGCCGCGAGGGCGGCAGGCCGGTGGAGATCGAGAGCGCCCGGGACTTCGACCCGTACGGCACCGGCAGCGAGTCCCCGAGCAGCGTCTCCGCCGCGTACGACGCCGACCCGTCGAGCTACTGGGAGACCAAGTGGTACACGAGCGAGGTCTTCGGGAACCTCAAGGACGGCGTCGGGCTGGTCCTGGACCTCGGTGAGCCGAAGCGCGTCGGCAGCGTCAAGGTGTCCCTCATCGGCGACAGCAAGCTGACCGCCATGGCCACCCCGCAGGACACGGCGTCGATGCCGACGGACCTGTCCGGCTTCGAGGAGTTCGACGCGGCGGACGGCACCAATCTGACGCTCAAGCCCACCAAGCCGGTCGTCACCCAGTACGTTCTGCTGTGGCTCACGGAGATTCCGCCGTCGAACGAGGGCAACTTCCGTGGCAAGATCTCCGACATCCAGATTCGGAGCTGAGCGGACGGCATTCGACCGGGGGGAGGGGTCGGCGTTGGAGAACGCCAGCGGCGACGACGTGGACGACCGCACGCTCCTCGCCCGCCATGTCTCCGGCGAGGACCCGTACGCCTTCGCCGAGATCGTCAGACGCCACCGGGACCGGCTGTGGGCCGTGGCCCTCCGCACCCTCGGCGACCGCGAGGAGGCGGCGGACGCGGTGCAGGACGCGCTGCTGTCGGCCTTCCGCGCGGCGCACACCTTCCGCGGCCAGTCCGCCGTCACCACCTGGCTGCACCGCATCACCGTGAACGCCTGCCTGGACCGGGCTCGCAAGGCCGCCAGCCGCCGCGCGGCACCGGTCGCGGACACCGAGCACTTCGAGCAGCTGCTGGAGCCGGAGGAGTCCGCTGAGGCGCCCGCGGAGCGGGAGGACACCGGCCGTGAGCTACGTGGAGCGCTGGCGACCCTGCCCGTGGAGCAGCGCGCCGCCCTGGTGCTCGTGGACATGGCGGGGTACCCCGTCGCGGAGGCGGCCGACATCCTCGGCGTTCCCGCGGGTACCGTGAAGAGCCGCTGCGCCCGCGGTCGCGCCCGCCTCCTTCCTCTCGTACGTCATCTGCGGCTGTCCGCGGCCGGCTCCGGAGCGGGGGGACGGAACCCGACGCAGGGGACATCCGTCCCACCGACGGCAGAGCAGAGCGACGTACGCGCGGCGAAGGGCGGAGGTGAGAAGTCGTGACGCAGATCCCGCAGCCCGCCGGCTCCGACGACGGGCACCCGGAGGTCGAGGAACTGGCCGACCTCTCCGAGGGCCTCACGTCCCCCACCCGCAGCCAGCAGCTCCACCGCCATCTCGACGAGTGCGCCACCTGCCGCGAGATTCAGGAGGCCCTCGACGGCGTACGCGGGCTCCTCGGCACCCTCCCGGATCCGGGACCGATGCCCGCCGAGATCGCGGGGCGCATCGACGCCGCGCTGGCGGCCGAGGCGCGCTACGACGCGGATGTGTCGGCCGTCGATGTTTCACGTGAAACCGCGCCGCCCGCGCCCCAGGTGCCCGCGCCCCGCGAGGCCGTTTCACGTGAAACACGGACCGCCCGCGCGCACCGCCGGCCCGCCGGTCATCGCCCGGAGGCCACCGGCCCCGGCCGACGCGCCCGGCGCTGGCCGCGCGTGCTCCTCGGCGCCGCCGGGGCGGTCGCGATCGTCGCGCTGAGCATCGTGCTCGTCCAGCTCCCGACGGGCGACGGAGACGACAGCGGAACCTCGGAGACGTCCGCCGCCCAGGAGAACGCACAGGGGGACGCCCAGAAGAACGCCCCGAAGGCAGTCCCGAGCGACGCCGCCCAGGGACCGCTGAGCCCGGGCACGCTGGAGTCCCGGGTAGTCGGCATGCTCCAGCAGCCGGAGCGGCGGGAAGCCGGTGACGCCGGCGAAGGCACGGCCGACGAGGGCGACGATCCGTTCGTCGCCGAGGGAGACGCCCCCCAGGTGCCCACGTGCGTACGCGCCGCCGTCAACCGCTCCGACGCGCCCCTCGCGGCCGAGAAGGACACGTACGAGCAAACCCCCGTCTACGTCGTCGTGCTGCCGCACACCGGCGACCCACAGCGAGTGGACGCCTACGTGGTGGATTCTTCCTGCACGGACTCCCCGGATCAGCCGGGCGAGATCCTGCACCGCGACACCTTCCAGCGACGCTGAGCCGCGCCCAACCGCCCACGGGAATGTCCGGCCCGTAGGATCCGTTGGGTGGGGTGAGAGGGACAGGACGCTAGCGGTCCCCACCCCTTCAGGCAGCCGGTCGTAGACAAGGAAGAGTCCGTGAGCGACGTTCGCAACGTGATCATCATCGGCTCGGGGCCGGCGGGGTATACCGCCGCGCTGTACACCGCCCGCGCCGCGCTGCAGCCGCTGGTCTTCGAAGGCGCCGTCACCGCCGGCGGCGCGCTCATGAACACCACCGACGTGGAGAACTTCCCGGGTTTCCGCGACGGAATCATGGGCCCGGATCTGATGGACAACATGCGGGCACAGGCGGAGCGCTTCGGCGCCGAGCTGGTCCCCGACGATGTGGTGGCCGTCGACCTCACCGGCGACATCAAGACCGTCACCGACACCGCGGGCACCGTACACCGCGCGCGGACCGTGATCGTCTCCACCGGGTCGCAGCACCGCAAGCTGGGGCTGCCGCGGGAGGACGAGCTGTCCGGCCGGGGTATCTCGTGGTGTGCCACCTGTGACGGCTTCTTCTTCCGCGAGCAGGACATCGTGGTCGTCGGCGGTGGCGACACGGCGATGGAGGAGGCCACGTTCCTCTCCCGCTTTGCCAGCAGCGTCACGGTGATCCACCGCCGGGACAGCCTGCGTGCCAGCAAGGCGATGCAGGAGCGGGCCTTCGCGGACCCCAAGATCTCGTTTGTCTGGGACAGCGAGGTCGCCGCCATCCACGGGGGCGACAAGGTCTCCGGCCTGACCCTGCGGAACACCAAGACGGGCGCGGAGTCCGAGATCGCGGTCACGGGTCTGTTCATCGCCATCGGACACGACCCGCGCACGGAGCTGTTCAAGGGACAGCTGGAGCTGGACGGGGAGGGCTACCTCACGGTCGACGCCCCCTCCACGCGCACCAACCTCCCCGGGGTCTTCGCGTCGGGCGACGTTGTCGACCACACCTACCGCCAGGCGATCACCGCCGCCGGGACGGGTTGCTCTTCGGCGCTGGACGCCGAGCGCTACCTCGCCGCGATCGCCGACCAGGAGAAGTCGGCGGAGCCGGAGAAGGTCGCAGACGCCGTCTGAGACCGAGCAGCCATCAACGCACAACGACGTAAGGAGTACGCCATGGCCGGTGCCACGGTGACCGCAACCGACGCGGACTTCGAGGAGAAGGTCCTCAAGAGCGACAAGCCCGTACTGGTCGACTTCTGGGCTGCCTGGTGCGGCCCGTGCCGCCAGATTGCTCCGTCGCTGGAGGCCATCGCCGCGGAGAACCCGGAGAAGATCACCATCGTCAAGCTCAACATCGACGAGAACCCGGCGACGGCCGCGAAGTACGGCATCATGTCGATTCCGACGATGAACGTCTACCAGGGCGGCGAGATCGTGAAGACCATCGTCGGCGCCAAGCCGAAGGCGGCCCTGGAGCGCGACCTCACCGAGTTCATCGGCTGACCCAGCGGTTCTCGTTTCACGTGAAACGTCATCGTGGCGCGTGAAACGCAGAAGCCGACAGACGAAGGGCCCGTCCCCGCGAGGACGGGCCCTTCGTCGTGCCGGGCGGCTGTCAGAGCGGTCGCAGCACCGGGTCCTTCCGCGCCCCGCCGAGCAGCTTGTCGAGCGCCAGCTCCACGTCCTCCTTCCAGGAGATCGCGGAGCGCAGCTCCAGCCGCATCCGGGGATAGCGGTGGTGGGGCCGTACGGTCTTGAAGCCGACCGCCACCAGATGGTCGGCCGGCAGCATGCACGCCGGCTCCTTCCAGGCCGCGTCTCCGAACGCCTCGACGGCTTTGACGCCGCGGCGCAGGAGATCCTTCGCGACGGTCTGGACGATGGTCCGGCCGAGCCCCTGCCCCTGATACCCCGGGTTGAGCCAGGCGGTCATCAGCTGCACGGCGTCCGCCGACACCGGGCTCGTCGGGAAGGCGA
Organism: Streptomyces phytophilus; assembly: GCF_013870535.1. Taxonomy (GTDB): domain Bacteria; phylum Actinomycetota; class Actinomycetes; order Streptomycetales; family Streptomycetaceae; genus Streptomyces; species Streptomyces phytophilus. Next base: position 4,239 of record NZ_JACBXC010000082.1, read on the forward strand.
GGGAGCGGGGCACGTAGGCGGGCGGGGCGTACATCACGAAGCCGGCCGGCACATCGTCGACGTAGACGACGCGGCCGCAAGATCCCCACTCCAGCAGGACGGAGGAGATCCATGCCTCCTTCTCCCGCTCCGGGTGCCCGGACTTGGCGGCGGCTTCACCGCTGACGGGGTCCAGCTCCCAGAAGACGCACGAGCGGCACCGCCGGGGGACGTCCGGGAGATTGTCCAGGGTGATCGGTACGAGCCTTCGCCCCATGGAGCCCGATCCTCTCCTTCACCGGCATCCCCCTCGATACCCGTATGCATCGTATCCGGAGACGACAAAACAGGCCGCGGATTGCCTCCGCGGCCTGTCTCGTCAGGGAGTGCGAGAGGGGGAGTGGTCTACTCGTCCTCCTCGGCGTCCTCGCCGCTCAGCTTCTTCTCCAGCACCCTGCCCTCACCGGGTGCCATCGAGCCGAGGATGCGCTCCAGATCCTCTATCGAGGCGAACTCGACGACGATCTTCCCCTTCTTCTGACCGAGGTCGACCTTCACCCGGGTCTCGAAGCGGTCGGAGAGCCGCGACGCCAGATCGGTCAGCGCCGGAGACATCCGGTTGCCCGCCCGCGGCGCCTTCGGCCGGCGCCCGCTCTTGGGCTCCGACGCCATGAGCGTCACGACCTCCTCGACGGCCCGCACCGACAGCCCCTCGGCCACGATGCGGTGTGCCAGCCGGTCCTGCTCGCCCGCGTCCTCCACGGACAGCAGCGCCCGGGCATGGCCCGCGGAGATCACCCCGGCCGCAACGCGCCGCTGCACGGGCGGCGAGAGCCGCAGCAGCCGCAGCGTGTTGGAGACCTGGGGGCGGGAGCGGCCGATCCGGTCGGCGAGCTGGTCGTGCGTGCACTCGAAGTCCCGCAGCAACTGATCGTAGGCGGCGGCCTCTTCCAGCGGGTTGAGCTGCGCCCGATGCAGGTTCTCCAGCAGCGCGTCCAGGAGGAGCTTCTCGTCGTCCGTGTCGCGGACGATCGCGGGAATCCGCTCCATGCCGGCCTCGCGGCAGGCACGCCAGCGGCGCTCACCCATGACCAGCTCATAGCGGTCCGAGCCCAGTCGGCGGACGACGACCGGCTGGAGGAGCCCGACCTCCTGGATGGAGGTGACCAGTTCGGCGAGGGAGTCCTCGTCGAACACCTCGCGCGGCTGCCGCGGGTTCGGCGTGATGGCGTCCAGCGGAACCTCGGCGAAGTGCGCACCGGCCACTTCGCCGCCGTCCGCGGCAGCCTCGACGACCGGCGGCGCCTCGTAGGCGTGCTCCGGCGGAACCTGCTCCTCGTACCCCTGTGTCTCGGGCTGCGGCGCCCGCTCCGACACTATGACCGGCACCGCGCCCGGCGACATGGTGGCGCCGCCGACCAGCGGTCCCGAGTCATCGGCGGGAGTGGGTGCGGCGGGGATCAGCGCCCCCAACCCGCGGCCCAGTCCTCTGCGTCGTTCCGTCACTGAGCCCCTCCGTCGTGCCGCTCGTGATGAGCTTCAGCCTGCCTGGGCATACCGCGCAGGGCCATCTCGCGGGCCGCCTCCAGATAGGAGAGCGAGCCGCTCGACCCCGGGTCGTAGGTGAGGACCGTCTGTCCGTAGCTCGGTGCCTCGGAGATACGCACCGAGCGCGGGATGCTGGTCCTCAGCACCTCGGCGCCGAAGTGGCCGCGGACTTCGTCCGCCACCTGGGAGGCCAGGCGCGTCCTCCCGTCGTACATCGTGAGGAGGATCGTCGACACATGGAGCCGGGGGTTGAGGTGCCCGCGCACCAGGTCGACGTTGTGCAGGAGTTGGCCCAACCCTTCCAGCGCGTAGTACTCGCACTGGATGGGGATGAGCACCTCGTTGCCCGCCACCATGGCGTTGACCGTCAGCAGGCCGAGTGAGGGCGGGCAGTCGATGAAGATGTAGTCCAACGGCTGCTCGTAGGCGTCGATCGCCCGCTTCAGCCGGCTCTCCCGGGCCACCAGCGAGACCAACTCGATCTCCGCGCCCGCGAGATCGATGGTCGCCGGCGCGCAGAACAGCCCCTCGACATCGGGGACCGGCTGCACCACCTCGGCCAGCGGCCTGGCTTCCACCAGTACGTCGTAGACCGACGGGACTTCGGCGTGGTGGTCGACGCCCAGCGCGGTCGAGGCATTGCCCTGCGGATCGAGGTCGACGACGAGCACCCGGGCCCCGTGCAGGGCCAGCGATGCCGCCAGGTTGACCGTGGTGGTGGTCTTGCCGACCCCACCCTTCTGGTTGGCGACGACCATCACGCGGGTCTGCTCGGGGCGCGGCAGACCCTGACCGGCCCGCCCGAGCGCCTCTACGGCGAGTTGAGCGGCACGGCCGATCGGAGTGTCGTCCATCGGAGGCGGTGTTTCACGTGAAACATCCGCCGATTCGGAGCGGGGACCGGGGACCGGATCGGCCATCGGCCCCGCGACATTGGCGTCGGACCGCAAGGATTCACTCTCCTCGACTTCAGACTCGCACTGCACAGAGCCTGCCATGCTTTCGGGGTCGCGAACCAGCGAGGCCCGTTCTCCTGTGGATGATTCCTTATCCACAGCCGACTCGCGGGCCTCTGCGGCACCGCGTCCTCGGCTGAGGATCCCGGGGAGCAACGAACGATGTTTCACGTGAAACACGATGCACAGCCCCGCGGGGGCACCACCGCAGCGACACTCCGGTGTATGTACGGTAGGCGGCTTTAATGGACCGATCGGCCCTCTTTCGGATACGAGCAGACTAACGGCGTCGGCCGTGCCCGCCGCGACCGCCCTTCCGAGCGGCCCTGGCCCGCTTGGCGGCGAAGCGTACGCCCCCCGGGCTCTCGCCCACCACGGCCCGTACCACGGTCGCCGGCGGGTCCACCACCTCGGCTCCGACCTGCACGATCTCGGTCTCCGTGACACCGAGCTTGTGCAACGCGGCCTTCGAGGCGCGCAGTTCCTCCTCGGCGCTCTCGCCCTTGAGCGCCAGCATCTCGCCGTACGGGCGCAGCAGCGGGACGCCCCAGCCGGCCAGCCGGTCCAGCGGGGCGACCGCCCGCGCGGTGACGACCTGGACGGGCTCCAGCGTGCCGAGGACCTCCTCGGCCCGGCCGCGGACGACGGTCACCTGCTGCTCCAGTCCCAGCAGCTCGGTGACTTCCTGCAGAAACCGGGTGCGCCGCAGCAGCGGCTCCAGCAGCGTGATCCGCAGATCGGGACGGACGAGCGCCAGCGGGATGCCCGGCAGCCCGGCGCCCGAGCCGACATCGCAGACGGCGACGCTCTCGGGCACCACCTCGGCGAGCACCGCGCAGTTCAGCAGATGCCGCTCCCACAGCCGGGGGACCTCCCGCGGGCCGATCAGGCCGCGCGTCACCGCCGTGTCCGCCAGCAGCTCGGCGTAGCGCACCGCGTCCGGAAGGGCACCGCCGAAGACCTTGCCGGCGGCTTCCGGCACCGGCGGAAGATCCGCAACTTCGGACACGGGTACGTCCTCTCGCTTCAGCTGGGGCGGACGGGCGAGGCAGGTGACAGGGGAGCAGTCTGGGCCGGTCGGGTCAACCGGCCCAGGGGTACAGCAGTTGCGTTCCGGTCAGGCAGGGAGCACGACCACGCGACGCTCGGGCTCTTCGCCCTCCGACTCGCTGCGCAGCCCCGCGGCCTTCACCGCGTCGTGCACCACCTTGCGCTCGAACGGGGACATCGGGCGCAGCTTCTCCGGCTCGCCGCTCTCCTTGACCCGCTCGACGGCCTCGGTGCCCAGCTCGGTCAGCTCCGCCCGCTTGCGGGCCCGGAACCCCGCGATGTCCAGCATCAGCCGGCTGCGGTCACCCGTCTCCCGGTGCACGGCCAGCCGCGTCAGCTCCTGCAGCGCCTCCAGCACCTCGCCCTCGCGCCCCACCAGCTTCTGCAGCTGGCGGTCCGACGCCCCTTCGCTGATGATCGACACCGAGGCCCGGCCGCCCTCGACGTCCATGTCGATATCGCCGTCGAGGTCCGCGATGTCGAGCAGTTCCTCCAGATAGTCGGCGGCGATCTCGCCTTCCTGCTCCAGGCGCGTCAGGACGTCCTCGGCGGTGGCCTCGGGCTGCTCGGGCTGGGACTCGATCTCCGCACCGGCTTCGCCGGTCGCGGACGCGGTGTCCGTCACGTGGGGACTCCTTCTTACTTCTTCGACGGGTGCTTGGGCCGCTGGGGCCCCTTGCGCTGACCGGACTTCGCGTTACGGGCGTTCCCGCCCGCACCGCCGCCGCCGGATGAGCCGCCCGCCTTCTTCTTCGAGGCGTTCGACGCGGGCTTCTTGTCCTCGGACTCCGCCGCGTCGTCCTCGCCGTCCTGCCGCTGGCCGGAGCCGCCGGACTGGGCGTGGCTGCGGCGCTGGGACTTCGACTGCCGCTTCGGCTGCTGCCGCCGGCCGGGGTCGCCGCCGCCGGGCTTGGCGTCCGCCAGCGGCGTCTCGCTCTTGATCACGGTGCCGTCCGCCTGGGGCAGGAGGTCGTGCTTGGCCAGCGCGGAGACGAACTTCCGCTCGTCCTCGTTGCGGTCCTTGCCCTTGGCGACCATCTGCTTGACGACGTAGCGGTCGCGGCGGCCGCGCACGCCGCCGCGGTCGATGACGTGCTTCTGCATGCGCTCCAGCAGGTGCGCGTAGGACTTGCTGCCCGGGGTGGGGTTCCGCTTGATCACGTACATCTGCTGGCCCATGGACCACACGTTGGTCGTCAGCCAGTAGATCAGGACGCCGACCGGGAAGTTGATGCCGAAGACGGCGAACATGATCGGGAAGATGTACATCAGCATCTTCTGCTGCTGCATGAAGGGCGTCTTGACCGTCAGGTCGACGTTCTTCGTCATCAGCTGGCGCTGCGTGTAGAACTGCGACCCCGACATCAGCACGATCATGATGACGGTGACGACCCGCACGTCGGCGAGCGTGGCGCCGAGGCTCTCCACCTTGCCCGCGCTGTCCATGAACTTCGCCGCGATCGGGGCACCGAAGACGTGGGCCTCACGGGCCTGCTCGACCTGCGTGGCGTTGAGGACGCCGACCTCGTTGTTACCGGCGATCTTGTTCAGCACCTGGAAGAGCGCCAGGAAGAAGGGCGACTGGGCGAGGATCGGAAGACAGCTGGAGAGCGGGTTGGTACCGGTCTCCCGGTACAGCTTCATCATTTCCTCGGACTGGCGCTGCTTGTCGTTCTTGTAGCGCTCCTGGATCGCCTTCATCTTCGGCTGGAGCACCTGCATGTTCCGCGTCGCCTTGATCTGCTTCACGAAGAGCGGGATCAGCGCGATCCGGATCACGACCACCAGCGCCACGATGGACAGCCCCCACGCCCAGCCGCTGGCCTCGTCGAATACCAGGCTGAACAGCGAGTGGAACTGGACGATGATCCAGGAAACGGCGATATAGAGAGGTTTGAGGACCGTGTCCACGAATCAGGCTCCTTGGGCCTTGGGCTGCGTCTTGCCCAGCCGGCTGCGCAGCCGCTGGTGCCAGACCGGATGCTTGCGGGGCGGAACGTGATCGACCCCGCCGAGCGACCACGGATTGCAGCGCAGGATGCGCCAGGCGGTCAGGCCCGTGCCTTTGACCGCGCCGTGCAGCCGGATCGCCTCATAGCCGTAGTGCGAGCACGACGGGTAGTACTTGCAGACCGGCCCCAGCAGCGGGCTGATGGTCCACTGGTACAGCTTGATCAACCAAAGCAGCGGATACTTCATCGCGGCGCCCTTCCCAGCAACCGCCCCAGCGCTGCGTCCAGGTCATCGCGCAGCCGGTCGAAGCCGGCCTCCGCGGCGCCAGGCAGCGCCCGTACGACCACCAGGCTACCTGTGGGCAGCTGATCCAACCGATCCCGTAGGAGATGACGCAGACGACGCTTGACGAGGTTGCGCGCGACCGCCGGTCCGACGGCCCTGCTGACGACGAAACCCGCACGCGGCGGGGAGGTGTCCTCCCCGGCGGCATGCGGGTCACCGCCACCGTTCAGATGGACGACGAGCAGGGGGCGGCCGGCCCGTCGTCCGCGGCGTACCGCTCGGGCGAAGTCCTCGCGCCGCCGCAGCCGGTGCTCAGCGGGCAGCACGAGCACACCACCGGGTCAGGCGGACAGGCGTGCGCGGCCCTTGGTGCGACGGGCCGTGATGATCGCACGGCCGGCGCGGGTACGCATACGCAGCCGGAAGCCGTGCGTCTTGGCACGCTTGCGGTTGTTCGGCTGGAAAGTGCGCTTGCTCACTCGGGGGCTCCAGGAGAAGTTGTCACGGGTAGGTAGGCGCCGAACGGCTGCCACCGTGCGCCCGCGAGCCGGCTCGTCATCCCCCGACACGTGACATGATCACTGTCGCGGCCTGAGACTGATCGGAGGCAGGCGGCAGCAGCCGTCGACATCTCGACCTCGACACGGTACGCGGGCGGCCACCTTCCGGTCAAACCCGCCCTGCGCGGCCGACACGCCACAGGACACTGTGCACAGCCTGTGGACAGCGACTTGAATGGTGCAGCTCGGCGTGACTACCGTGGCTGGACTTCCGACCCTTGCGCGGATCCATCCCACCCGTCCCGAGATCACACCTTCGTGACTGCCGTGACCCTGAAAGAGCGTGACCCGTGGCCGACCTGCCTGCCGATCTCGCTGCAGTCTGGCCACGCGTGCTTGAGCGGCTGCTCGCGGACGACCAGGGCATCGAGGCCAAGGACCACCGGTGGCTGCGCGACTGCCAGCCGCTCGTCCTCGTCGCCGGGACCGCCGTGCTGGCGGTGCCCAACGAGTACGCGAAGGGCGTCTTCGAGGGCCGTCTCGCCTCGAAGATCACGGATGCGCTGAGCCACGCCTGCCGCCAGCCCATCGGCCTGGCCGTCACGGTCAGCCCCGGCGAGCCGGAGTCGAAGCAGCCGCAGCAGGCGCCGCCCCCGCAGCCGGTCCCGGAGCAGGGCGGGCACGGTCCGCACGCCCCCCACAGCCCGCAGGGTCCGCACACCCCGCACACCCCCCAGGGTCACCAGCCGCCGCCGCACGAGCAGGCCCCGCACCCCGGTGCCCCCCACCTCCCGCTGCCCCACACCGCCGCGCAGCCCACGCACCAGAGCCACCAGGGCCATCCGAACCACCAGCCGCCGCACCAGCCCCACGGCGGCGCGCTGCCCGAGCCGCCGTACGACGCGT
>NZ_JACBXC010000820.1 GCF_013870535.1 Streptomyces phytophilus
GGGTCGGCAGTCGGCGTTGATGGGGCACCAGCACCTCGGCCTCCAGGAGATCCAGGAACTCGCCCCGTCCGGCGCGACCTTCGACACGATGCTGATGTTCGAGAACTACCCGCGGAACGACCTGGGCCTCCCCGCCACCGGACCGGCGGACGACGCCATCGGCATCACCCAGGAACGCAGCGCGGCCGGCACGCACTACCCGCTGGCCATCGGAGTGGTACCGGCGGACGGGCTGCACGTGCGGGTGACGTATCGGCCGGACCTGTTCGAGGCGCGCGAGGCGGAGGGGCTGGCGCGGCGGGTGGTGCGGGTGCTGGAGCAGGTGGTGGCGGACCCGATGGTGCTGGTCGGGGATGTGGAGGTGCTGGACCCGTCGGAGCGGTCCCGGGTCGTGTCGGGGTGGAACGCGACGGGGCTGGCGGTGCCGGAGGGTTCGGTGCTGGACCGGTTCGAGGAGCGGGTACGGCGGTCGCCGGAGGCGGTGGCGGTGCGGTGTGGGGCGGACGCGCTGTCGTATGGGGAGTTGGATGCGCGGGCGAATCGGCTGGCGCGGTATCTGATCCGGCTGGGTGTGGGTCGGGAAGTGCGGGTGGGGCTGTGTTTGCCGCGCGGGGTCGAGATGGTTGTGGCGATGCTTGCGGTGTGGAAGGCCGGGGGCGCGTATGTGCCGTTGGATCCTGCCTATCCGGGGGAGCGGTTGGCGTTCATGGTCGCCGACAGTGGTGCGCAGGTGGTGCTGAGCGCGGAGGACCTGGTGTCTGCTGCGGGGGAGTCGGCGGAGCCGCTGGATACGGTGCTGGAGCCGGGGCAACTGGCGTACGTCATCTACACATCGGGTTCCACCGGCCGCCCGAAGGGCGTGGCGGTCCCGCATCGCGGTCCGGCGAACCTGGCGGAGGCGATGCGTCCGATTCTCGGTGTGGTGGAGGGTGTGACGGCGTTGCAGTTCGCGTCGTTCAGCTTCGACGCCGCCGTCCTGGACCTCGCGGTCACGCTGGCTGCGGGTGGGACGTTGGCAGTTGCGTCGAGTGAGGAACGCGAGGAGCCCGCGGCGCTGGCCGAGATGATGCGTAGCTCCGGAGTGTCCGTGGCCAGTGTGGTGCCGTCACTGTTGAGCGTTCTCGACCCGGCCGCGGTCACCGGGGTGCGGAACTGGGTGCTGGGTGCCGAGTTGCTGACCGCCGACCTGGCGTCCCGCTGGACGCGGCAGGCCCAGGTGTGGAACACGTACGGTCCGACCGAGGCCACCGTCATCACCACCGCTGTCCCGCTCGATGCGGGCATCGAGCCGCACGACGTGCCCCCGGCGATCGGCCGCCCGATCGGCAACATGCATACCTACGTGCTGGATGATTTCCTGCGGCCCGTGCCTCCGGGTGTCATCGGTAAGGTGTATATCGCGGGCTCCGGGCTTGCCCGGGGTTACATCGGCCGCGGTGGGTTGACCGCGGAGCGCTTCGTCGCGTGTCCCTTCGAGCCGGGCGCGCGCATGTATCGCTCCGGCGACCTGGCCCGGTGGTCTCACGACGGTCTGCTGCACTTTGCCGGCCGTGGCGACGAGCAGGTCAAGATCCGTGGCTTCCGGATCGAGCCCGGCGAGGTCGAAGCCGTCCTCGCCGCCCACCCCGACGTGACGCAGACCGCCGTCGCCGTCCGCGAGGACCGACCCGGCGACAAACGACTCATCGCCTACATCGTCGGCACCGATGGCGACGTCGACGCCGACGCCGTACGGGACTTCGCCGCCACCCGGCTTCCCGAGCACATGGTCCCCGCCGCCATCGTCATCCTCGACGCGCTCCCGCTCACCCCCAACGGCAAGACCGACCGCAAGGCCCTGCCCGCACCCGACCTCGCCGAGCGGGCGACCGGCCGCGCGCCCGAGGGCGAGACCGAGGAGATGCTGTGCGCCCTCGTCGCCGATGTCCTGGGCTTGCCGCGTGTCGGCGCGGACGACGACTTCTTCGTTCTCGGCGGCGACTCCATCACCTCCATGCAACTCGCCTCCCGCGCCCGCCGCGAAGGGTTCGTACTCACCCCCCGGCAGGTTTTCGAGCAGCGGACCCCCGAGAAGCTGGCCGCCGTCGCCGGTGCCGCCCCGGCCGCGATCCCAGCGGCGCGTGCCCAGGACACCGGCGAGGTGCCGTGGACGCCGGCGATGCGGGCGCAGGGCGTACGGTCGGCAGACGCCGACTTCGCCCAGTGGATGGTCGTCGGTGCGCCCGCGGCGCTTACCCGCTCCGTACTGACCGGCGGCGTCGGCGCCCTGCTCGACGTGCACGCCATGCTCCGGGCCCGGACCGACCTCTCGGAGCCGGCGAACCCCCGTCTCGTCGTCCCCGAACGCGGCGCCGTCGACGCCGCCCGGCTCGTCAGCCGCGTGGATGCCGCCGGCACCACCGACCTCGACGCGCTCGCCGCCCGCGAAGCCCGCGCCGCCGCCGCGCACCTCGACCCCGCCGACGGGGCGATGCTGCACGTCGTCTGGCTGGACGGCGGCCGGTCCCGGGTCGGGCGGCTGATCCTCGTCGTCCATCACCTGGTGGTCGACGGCATGTCCTGGCGCATCCTCCTCCCCGACCTCCAAGCCGCCTGCGTCTCTCTCGCCGACGGCAGGCAGCCCGCCCTCGAACCCGTACCCACCCCCTTCCGGCAATGGGCGCACGAACTCGTCACCCAGGCAAGGGCCGACGACCGCGCCGCCGAGATCGAGACGTGGACCGAGCTTCTCGGCGCCCCCGACTCCCCCCTCGGCCATCGCCCCCTCGACCCC
>NZ_JACBXC010000821.1 GCF_013870535.1 Streptomyces phytophilus
CACCGCGACTGCGGCCAGCACTCCGCGGGCGGCGCCCCCGACGCCGCCGCGTACGAGAGCTGGATCGGCTCCTTCGCCGACGGCATCGGCGACGCGAAGGCGGTGGTGATCCTCGAACCCGACGCCATCCCGCACGTCGTGGACGGCTGCACCCCGCCGGAGCTGCACGAGGAGCGCTACCGGCTGATCTCCGGGGCCATCGCCCGGCTCAAGCAGCACCCGGGCGTCAGGGTCTACCTCGACGCCGGGAACTCCGCCTGGATCTCCGACCCCGGCAAGCTGGCCCAGACCCTGCGGCAGGCGGGCGTCGGCGAGGCCGACGGGTTCGCGCTCAACGTCTCCAACTTCCAGCGCACCGGCGAGCAACTCGCCTACGGCCGCCGGCTCTCGGACATGCTCGGCGGCGCCCACTTCGTCATCGACACCAGCCGCAACGGCAACGGCCCGCTGACCGGCGCCCCGAACGAGGTGTGGTGCAACCCGCCGGGGCGCGCCCTCGGCGAGCCGCCGACGACGCGGACCGGCGAGGAGCGGGCCGACGCCTTCCTGTGGGTCAAGCGCCCCGGTGAGTCGGACGGGCCGTGCCGCGGGGGCCCCAAGGCCGGCGCGTGGTGGCCGGACTACGCCCTGGGCCTGGCCCGCCGCGCGGGCTGACGCCCCGTCCCGTACGGGCCGCAGCCGCGCCCGGCAGACAGCAGGCGCGCGCCACTGCGGGCCGCGGGCGCGCCCGTCCGATCCGGTACGCGCCCGCCCGCGGCCTGGTACGCCGGCGGGGCCGAGGGGCAGCGGCCCCGCCGACGGGCTCGTCAGGGCACGTGCACCCACTTCGCCTCGGACGGCACGCCCTTGCCGTCGGCGACGAAGAGCATGTACCAGCCCGGCGGCACCAGGCTCGGGTCCTCCGGCACCGTCACCGTCACCTTCCCGGCGCTCTTCTCGACGTCCAGCTGGATCGAGCGCTGCTCGACGTCCGTGACGTGGGTGACGGAACCCGGCCGGATCAGCCGCGCCTTCGCCACCCGCCGCGCGCCCTCGACCTCGTACGTCGCCTCCCGCCCGCGCTCCGGGCGCTCGGGCCCCGCGCCGATCTTCAGCCGCGTCGCGTCGTCCGCCCTGTGCAGGTAGGGCGGCGTGAAGATCTCGATGCGCTTCTCGAAGGTGCCGGGCCGGGTGTTGGCCTTGTCGCCGAAGAGGGAGTCGGAGCCGAAGGTGGCGACCCGGCCGTCGGGCAGGAGCACGGCCTCGGAGTGGTAGTTGCGGCCCACCTCCGGATCGGCCGCGGGGGTGAAGGTGTTGGTGCCCGGGTCGTAGAACTGCGCCTTCTTGATGTCGCTGTCGCCGCGGCCGCGGTAGTCCTCGGAGCCGCCGCTGGTGAAGACCGTGTCGTCCGGCATGATCACGCTGTTCAGGTAGCGGGTGCCCTGGGGCAGCGAGGGGCCGTCCTCGTACGCGGGCTCGTCCTTGGTCAGGTCGATGATCGAGGTGCGCGGCGTCGACTTCGCCGACTCCCCCACCCCGCCGCCGCCGAGCACCATGACCTTCTGGTCCTGCGCGGGCGGCAGCAGCAGCGAGCCCGCGGTCTCCAGCTGGTCGGGGTCGGTGATGCCGGGGACGGTGGTGAAGGAGTTGTCCTTGAGGTCCCAGATCCCGGGCTTGCGGCCGCGGTCGGCCGGGCCGTAGCCGGCGTTGGCGCCGGAGTAGAAGAGCTTGCCGCCCTCGGTGAGGAAGAGCGCGGGGTAGGTCGGGAAGTAGCGGTTGGGCGCCTCGGCCCACTTCTTGGTCTCCGGGTCGTAGACCTCGTTGTCGCCGTAGAGGATCTCGCCCGACTCGTCGAGACCGGAGACCGACAGGACCTTGCCGTCCGGCAGCGTCACGAGCGTCGGATACCAGCGGGCCTTGTCCATCGGGTCGACGCGCACGTAGCGCTCCTCGACCGGGTCGAACTCGAAGGTGTCCTTGATCCCCTGGAAGTCCTGCTTGTCCATGGAGAGCTTCTGCGCCATGCCGTAGACGTTGTCCGCGTCCTTGCCGGCCAGCCCCTCGACGGCGTACTGCGCCTGCCGGTCCTGGACGTAGCCGCGGCCGTCCTCCTCGGCCTCGACGAAGACGTTGGCCTCGGCGGCGGTGACGACCGCCTTGCCGCGCTTGGCGGCCTTCTTCTCCGCGGCCGGGACGGTGACCGCGGCGGTGGTCCGGTAGACGAGTCCGGAGGGGGCTATGAAGCCGGTGCCCTTCTTGAGCCTGACGGACTTGTCCGGGTCCTCGTTCTTCACCAGCATCCGGCCGCCGGCGCGCTCCACGTCGCCGTCGAGCAGCTCGTAGCGGGCGGTGCCGCCGGCGACCAGCAGCCGGCCGTCGGCGAGCTGGGTGTGGCCGGCGCAGAACAGGTCGGCGGGGGTGGGTATCTCCTCGTAGCTGTTCTTCTGCGGGTCCCACAGGATGGTGCGGAACGTGCCGGCGTCGAACTGCTCCTCGTCGTTGCCGGAGCCGGCTATGAGCAGCACCTTGCCGGTGTGCAGCAGCGTGGCGTGGATGGCGTTGAGCCGGTACGAGTCCGGGGTGTCCTGCACCTGCCAGGAGCCGTACTGCGCCTGGTACCCGGGCCGGGATATCCGGTACTCGTGGTACTGCTCCTCGGCGAAGCCGATGGCCGCGGGGGCGTTGAGCCCCGCGAGCAGCAGGACCACGCCCGTGCCTATCGCCGCCTTCTTCAACCGTCTGCCGGGCCGGTACCCCATGGATCAGCTCCCGCTCGTCGTCGCAGTGGTGGTC
>NZ_JACBXC010000822.1 GCF_013870535.1 Streptomyces phytophilus
GGCGGCGCCGCCGTCGGCGGGGTGCATGAGGAAGCGGTAGACCTGCGGGCGCGCCTCGATGGCCGAGAGGTACGTGTCGAGGGTGGCCTCGACGCGCTCGCGCCGGCCGGTGGGGGCGTCGAGCGCGGCGCGCAGGGCGGCGAGGAGGGCGTCGGTGTGGCGTACGGCCAGCGCGCGGTAGAGGCCGCCCTTGTCGCCGAAGTGGCGGTAGAGGATCGGCTTGGTGATGCCGGCCTCGGCGGCTATCGCGTTCATCGAGGCGCCCGGCCCGTCGCGCAGGACGACCCGGTCCGCGGCTTCGAGCAGTTCGCGGCGCCGGTCCTCGGTCGCCTGCTCCCTCTCGCCGCGCCGGTTGCCCATGGAAACCGCTCCCCTGCCTGGTCGATTGCCCGAATGCCTGCGCAACCTAGCACCCCCGTCGCGGGGTCCCCGCGGGCGTACGGGAGTTGACAGCGTCTACTCGCGGGTAACAGACTTACGTTACCGACGGTAACGATTTGCGAGGGCTGCGGAGGCGCAATGTCCGGGTTCACATTCGAGCTCAACGAGGACCAGAAGTCCGTCCAGGAGTGGGTGCACGGCTTCGCCGCCGACGTCATCCGCCCCGCCGCCGCCGAGTGGGACGAGCGCGAGGAGACCCCCTGGCCGGTGATCCAGGAGGCGGCCAAGATCGGCCTCTACTCCCTGGACTTCTACGCCCAGCAGTACTTCGACCCGACGGGACTGAGCATCCCCATGGTCATGGAGGAGCTGTTCTGGGGCGACGCGGGCATCGCCCTGTCGATCGTCGGTACGGGGCTGGCGGCCGTCGGCGTGCTGGCCAACGGCACCGAGGAGCAGATCGGCACCTGGATCCCGCAGATGTACGGCGACGTCGACAACGTCCAACTGGCCGCCTTCTGCTCCTCCGAGCCGGACGCGGGCTCCGACGTCTCCGCGATGCGCACGCGCGCCGTCTACGACGAGGCCAAGGACGAGTGGGTGCTCAACGGCACCAAGACCTGGGCGACCAACGGCGGCATCGCCGCCGTGCACGTCGTCGTCGCCGTCGTCGACCCGGAGCTGGGCACCAAGGGGCACGCCTCGTTCATCGTCCCGCCGGGTACGCCGGGCCTGTCGCAGGGCCAGAAGTTCAAGAAGCACGGCATCCGCGCCTCGCACACCGCCGAGGTGGTGCTGGAGGACGTGCGCGTGCCCGGCTCGTGCCTGCTGGGCGGCCGGGAGAAGCTCCAGGAGCGCCTCGCCCGCGCCCGCGAGCGGGCCGAGTCGGGCGGCGCGCGGGTCAAGAACGCCGCGATGGCGACCTTCGAGGCGTCCCGCCCGGCGGTCGGCGCGCAGGCGGTGGGCATCGCGCGCGCCGCGTACGAGACGGCGCTGGACTACGCCCGGACCCGCGTCCAGTTCGGCCGCCCGATCATCGACAACCAGGGCATCGCCTTCCAGCTCGCCGACATGCGCACGCAGATCGACGCCGCCCGGCTGCTGGTCTGGCGGGCCTCCTGGATGGCCAGCGCAGGCAAGGGGTTCACCTCGGCGGAGGGCTCGATGTCGAAGCTGTACGCGGGCGAGGTGGCCAAGGACGTCACCGCGCGGGCGATGCAGATCCTCGGCGGCAACGGCTACACCCGCGAGTACCCGGTGGAGCGGATGCACCGCGACGCCGCCATCTACACGATCTTCGAGGGGACGAGCGAGATCCAGCGGCTGGTGATCGCCAGGACCCTGGCCGGCGTCCCCATCCGCTGACTTCGCCCGCCCCCTCCCCCCGGCGGGCGGCGCGCGGCTACTCTGCGAGCGCACGACGACGACCGGGGGGAAAGGCGAGGCCGCGGTGTTCTACCACCTGCTGAAGTACTTGTTCTTCGGGCCGCTGCTGCGGCCGCTGTTCCGGCCGCGGATCGAGGGCCTGGAGCACATTCCGGAGGAGGGGGCGGCGATCGTCGCGGGCAACCACCTGTCGTTCGCCGACCACTTCCTCATGCCCGTGATGCTGAAGCGGCGCATCACCTTCCTCGCCAAGGCCGAGTACTTCAACGGCCCCGGCCTCAAGGGGCGGCTGACCGCCGGGTTCTTCCACGCCATCGGCCAGATCCCGGTCGACCGCCGGGGCCGCAAAGCGGCGCAGGCGGCCATCGAGGAGGGCCTCGGCGTGCTGGCCAAGGGCGAGTTGCTGGGCATCTACCCGGAGGGCACGCGCTCGCACGACGGCCGGCTGTACAAGGGCCGGGTCGGGGTCGCGGCGATGGCGCTGAAGGCGGGCGTGCCCGTCATCCCGTGCGCGATGCTCGGCACCCGCGAGGTCCAGCCGCCCGGGCAGAAGATCCCCAGCCTCGGCCGGGTCACGATCCGCTTCGGCGAGCCGCTGGAGTTCTCCCGGTACGAGGGGCTGGAGGACCACAAGGCCGTGCTGAGGGCCGTCACCGACGAGATCATGTACGCGATCCTCACCATGTCGGGCCAGGAGTACGTCGACCGCTACGCGCAGGAGGCCAAGGCCGAGCAGGAGGCCGCGAAGAAGAACCCGCCGGCCGCGGCCTGAGCGGCGCCGCCCGCCGCCCGGAAACCCGGTGGTGGCGGCCCGCCCCCGGTGCGTACGGTCCTGGCATGACGAGCACGGCACGGCACACCCCCGCGGCGGTCCGCGGCACGGTACGGACCGGCCCGGCCGGTGCCCGGTGAGCGCGCGGCTGCGCCAGGTGGCGCGGGACAACGAGCGGATCCTCGCCGACGGCGGCTACCACGCCGCGGGCCGGTGGGTGCCCCTCGCCGAG
>NZ_JACBXC010000823.1 GCF_013870535.1 Streptomyces phytophilus
GCCCGCGCCGTCATGCGCCTCATCCTCATGGGAATCCCCCTTCGGTCGTGGACATCCGGCCACCACCGTGGCCCGGCCCGCCGGGGCGGCACCACGTGTTTCGGCCCTCGCCGAAACCGGGAGGAAGATCGCGGTCAGCCCGCGCCGACGAAGATCACCATCAGCAGCCACACCACCGGTGCCGTCGGCAGCAGCGAGTCCAGCCGGTCCATGATCCCGCCGTGGCCGGGGAGCAGCGTGCCCATGTCCTTGATGCCGAGGTCCCGTTTGATCATCGACTCGGCGAGGTCGCCGAGGGTCGCGCTGGCGGCGGCCGCGGCGCCCAGCAGGAGCCCCTGCCACCAGCGGCCGTCGTCGACGAGCAGTTCCATGCACACGGCGCCCGCCGCCATCGCGAACGCCAGTGCGCCGCCGAGTCCTTCGCGGGTCTTGCCGGGGCTGATGCGCGGGGCGAGTTTGTGGCGGCCGAACTTGTAGCCCACGGCGTACGCGCCGGTGTCGCTGATCACCGTGAGGATCAGGAATGTCAGCACCCGCTGCGGCCCGTCGTCGTCCGCGGCGAGCATCAGCGCGACGAAGGAGGCGAGGAACGGCACGTAGAACGCGGCGAAGACGCCGGCGGTGACGTCGCGGAGGTAGTCCTCCGCGGGGCGCGTCAGCCGCCAGACGGGGACGGCGAGGGCGGTCAGCGCGAGCGCCGCCCCGGCGCCCTCGGCGCCGCGCGCGTACCCGGCGATGATCATCCCGACGCCGCCGAGGGCCAGCGGCACCAGCGGGGTGCGGATGCCGCGGCACTCCGTCAGCCGCGACGTCAGCTCCCACAGCCCGACCGCCACGGCGACGACGATGACGCCGAGGAAGAGCACTTTCACGACGAACAGCGTGGCCAGCACGATGGCGCCGAGGCCGAGCCCGACGCCTATGGCCGCGCCGAGGTCCCGGCCGCCGCGGCGCCGCTTGGGTGCGGGCGGCGGCGCGGAGGAGGCGTCGCCCGGGACGCCGGGTTCCCCGGAGGGACCGGGGGAGGGTTCGTCGGCAGGGGCGTCGCCGGACACGATGGGCATGCGCGGAGTCTGCGCCCTTTCACCCCCGCCGTACACGGGACCCGCCGGGGCCCCCCTGGAGGAGTCGTTCATCAGACCTCTAGCAGCTCTGCTTCCTTGTGCTTGAGCAGCTCATCGACCTGGGCCACGTACTTGTGCGTGGTGTCGTCGAGCTCCTTCTCGGCGCGGCGGCCCTCGTCCTCGCCGATCTCGCCGTCCTTGATGGCCTTGTCGATGGTCTCCTTGGCCTTGCGGCGTACGGACCGGATGGCGATCCGCGCGTCCTCGCCCTTGGCCTTGGCGACCTTGATGAACTCCTTGCGGCGTTCCTCGGTGAGCTGCGGGAAGACCACCCGGATGATGTTGCCGTCGTTGGAGGGGTTGACGCCGAGGTCGGAGTCCCGGATGGCCTGCTCGATGTTGCGCAGGGCGCTCTTGTCGAACGGGGTCACCACCGCCATCCGCGGCTCCGGCACCGAGAACGACGCCAGTTGGTTGATGGGCGTCTGAGCCCCGTAGTAATCCGCCGTGATCTTGTTGAACATCGCCGGATGGGCCCGCCCGGTGCGGATCGCGGCGAGGTCCTCCTTGGCGACCACGACGGCCTTCTCCATCTTCTCCTCGGCTTCGAGGAGGGTCTCTTCGATCACCACTGGCTCCTGGTCTCTTCCGTGGGCGGCCCGGGGGTGCGCCCCCGTTCCGCCCATACCATGCCTGCACGGTGTCCGACCGGCAGGCCGTTGTCCATCCCTCAGACCCGGCTGCCGTGCGCGCTCACGAGCGTACCGATCTTCTCACTCCGCACCGCCCGGGCGATGTTGCCCTCCTTGAGCAGCTCGAAGACGAGGATGGGCAGTTCGTTGTCGCGGCACAGGGTGACGGCCGTGGCGTCGGCGACCTTGAGGTCGCGGGTGATGACCTCGCCGTATTCGAGCGCGTCGAACTTCACCGCGTCCGGGTTCTTCTTGGGGTCGGCGTCGTAGACCCCGTCGACGCCGTTCTTGCCCATGAGCAGGGCCTCGGCGTGGATCTCCAGCGCGCGCTGCGCGGCGGTGGTGTCCGTGGAGAAGTACGGCATGCCCATGCCGGCGCCGAAGATGACGACGCGGCCCTTCTGCATGTGCCGGATGGCGCGCAGCGGGATGTACGGCTCGGCGACCTGGCCCATGGTGATCGCCGTCTGCACCCGGGAGTCGATGCCCTCCTTCTCCAGGAAGTCCTGCAGGGCGAGGCAGTTCATGACCGTGCCGAGCATGCCCATGTAGTCGGAGCGGGCCCGGTCCATGCCGCGCTGCTGCAGTTCGGCGCCGCGGAAGAAGTTGCCACCGCCGATCACCACGGCGATCTCGTACCCGTCGCGGACGACTGCCGCGATCTCGCGGGCGATGGCGTGGACGACGTCCGGGTCGACGCCGAGATCCCCGCCGCCGGAGAACGCCTCGCCGGACAGCTTCAGCAGGAAGCGCGAGCTGTTCCTCTTCGTGTGGTGGCCGTGGTCCGCCTTCTCCTGGTGGCCGTGGTCCGCGTCGGCGTCCTCGTTCATGAAGTCTCCTCGTGCGCATGCGAAGGAGGCCATCGCCGTGGGGTTCTCATACACCCATTCCCGGCAATGGCCTCCTCGTCACTTCCGCGGCCCGGCGGCGGTCGCCCGTGCCGGCCCGCTACAACTCAACCCGACCCTAGCGGGGCCGGTGGCCGTTCGCCGTACACCGTGCGTGCCGTTCGCC
>NZ_JACBXC010000824.1 GCF_013870535.1 Streptomyces phytophilus
GGGCGCTGCTAGCGCACCACCGTCTGGATCTCCTTGACGGTCACCGGTATCTCGGTGGTCGACCGGCCGTCGGGGAAGTCCTCGTGCACGGGCGCCCCGTCCGGGCTCTCGGTCGGGTTCCAGGCGACGCTCCAGGTGAGCGAGGCTTCCAGTTCGTACGTGCCGTCACCGGAGGACTTCCGGTACGTGATGTTGCACCCGGCGTCCTCGGTGTCCACGGCGAAGCCGCCGCCCTTGCGCACCAGGTCGTACTCGCAGACGTTCGGCTCCGCGAACTCCGTCCCGGCCTCCAGCCGCAGCCGCTGCGGGGTCGCGACGGTGGTGGCGGCGATCCGGCCCGTGCCGGGCGGGTCGATGTAGGCGGTGACCCAGACGCGCTGCAGCTCGGCCGGGTCGAGCACGGCGAGCGTCTCCAGGTTCACGACCTGGCGGTCGGGGTTGGGCTTCAGGTCCACCGGCGGGGCGGGCAGCTTCGTCTCGTTGTACGCGAGCGCGGCAAGGGTCTCCGGGTCGATCACGTCGGTGTTGGGCTCCGCGGGCTCCTCGGGGCCGACGAACATGAAGGACTTCGTCGCCGGGCACGCTTCGGCCGTCACGCCGTCGTCCTGGTAGACCAGCTCCCACCAGAGCCCCTCCTTGTCCTTGCGGAGGTCGAAGGTGCTGTCGTCGGTGACGAGTTCGGAGATGGCGGAGGTCGCGTTGTGCTCGGCGTTGTACGTCTCGTGGACGTAGTCGTCCATCTGGTCCGGCGTGTAGCGCGGCTCGTACCAGCACACCGGCGGCGACCAGCTGCCGCCGATCGGCGTCATCGGCGAGGTCTCGCCGGAGCCCGGGCTGCTGGCGCTGAACTCCACCCGGGAGCCGATCTCGTCGGAGCCGGCCTGGCCCGTCCCGTCGCCCGCCGCCGCCGGCCCCGCGGCCGCGAGGGCCAGGGCCGCACCGGCTATGGACACCGCCGCCGTACGCCGTGTGCTCAGGAGGTTCGGCACTGCGCTGCTCCCTGTTCGTCGGACTCGTGCACCATCTGCCAGCGGCCGTCTTCGGTGCTGCGCATGGTCGAGACGTGCCGGATGAAGTCGTCGGGGCTCGGCTCGGTCTTCAGCACCTTGCCGGAGTCGGCCATCTTCGCGTACGAGTTCGTCTGGTCCTCGCAGTACTCGACGGTCGCCACACCGCCCTTGCGCGAGGTGACTTCGCGGTCGTAGTAGCGCACGGTGCCGGAGACCGTCTTGCCGTCCGCGACGAACTTGTCGATGCCCGCGCGCCAGCCCTGGAGGGCGTTGCCGCCGAGGTACTGCTCCAGGACGTCCAGGCGCGGGTCCTGCTTCGCGTAGCCGAGGCGTATCGACTGCACGGCGTAGCCGTGGTCGCGCAGGATCGCGTCCTCGGCGCCGTCGCCCGTCGGCTCGCTCTCCACCTCGACCTCGACGTCCTCCGGGAAGTCGAACTCCGGTGCGTCGGCGTCACCGTCCGCCGCCGGGGACGGGGAGGCGGACGGGGAGTCGTCCGACTCCGCGGCCGAGTCCTTCGCGCCCGTGATCCGGTCCGGCTCGTCGTCCGACGATCCGCATGCCGTCAGCAGCGTGACCGCCACGGCCAGTGCCACGGCACTTGCCGGTGCGCAGAGCTTCATGGCGGATCGAACCCCCGTTTCCCCGTGTGCATGTGCAAGTCGCGCTTCAGCGTAGGCAGGAGCGCAAGGATTAGGCCAGTCGGCCCCTTGGATTCACCACCGACCTGTGACAGAAGGCGGTCGGCGCCGCCGCCCCGGGACCCGCGCGGAGGTGCGGAGTTGGGCGGTCACCCGCTGTCGCGGGCCCGCCGCGGCGCCGGGTGGACGCCGAGGGGCAGCGCGGGTTCAGGCCACGTCGGCCAGCAGCCGCAGCAGGTGCTCGCGGCCTCCGGCCAGCAGCGGCGCCAGCTCCCGGGCGTCGGGGAACCAGCGCTTCTCGTACTCCCAGCACAGCCAGCCGTCCCAGCCGGCCTCCGTCAGCACCGCCAGGCACTCCGCCAGCGGTACCGTCCCCTCGCCCAGTGCCAGCGGCGCCAGGTCCTCCCGTGACGCCGCGTCCTTGACCTGCACGTAGCCGAGGTACGGGGAGAGCGCCGCGAACGACTCCTGCGGCTCCTCGCCACCGAGCCAGGTGAGCATGACGTCCCACAGCGCGCCTGTGCTCTTGTGCCCGACGCGGTCCAGGACGCGGGCGACGTCCGCGCCCGTGCGGTGCGAGTCGTGCGTCTCCAGCAGCACCCGCACGCCGAGGTCCGCGGCGTACGGCGCCACGGCGGCGAGCCGCCGGGCGGCGGTGGGGTCCGCCTCGACGGGCGGCTGGTCGCCCCCGCGCGGGAACACCCGGACGTGGGAGGCCCCCAGGTCCCGGGCGAGCGCCAGCAACTCGCGCATCTCGGTGACCACCGGCTCGTCGTCCCCGGCCGCGGCGACGCCCGCGTAGCTCGCCAGCGTGAGGATCTCCACCCCGGCCGCGGCGAACTCCTCGACCACGTCGGCCCGCTCCCCGATCCCGAGCCCGGTGTGCACGGGCTCCTCGGGGTGGCACCTCAGCTCCACGCCCTGGTAGCCGCCGTCACGGGCGAGCCGGGCGACCTCGGCGACGGGGAGCCGGGGCAGGCCGAGGGTGGAGAAGGCGAAGCGCATGCCGTGAGTCGATCAGACCCCACCGCACCTGG
Organism: Streptomyces phytophilus; assembly: GCF_013870535.1. Taxonomy (GTDB): domain Bacteria; phylum Actinomycetota; class Actinomycetes; order Streptomycetales; family Streptomycetaceae; genus Streptomyces; species Streptomyces phytophilus. The sequence goes on from NZ_JACBXC010000824.1 coordinate 2,689, forward strand.
CAACCCCGCGACCACCTCCCCCGAAGCCCCTGTCCGCACCCTGATCGCCGCCGCCCCCATGCCGGGCCAGCGCACACCCGC
>NZ_JACBXC010000825.1 GCF_013870535.1 Streptomyces phytophilus
AGCGAGGCGCCGAAGTGCTGGTGCAGGTCGCTGGCGACCTTGCGGATGGACCGTACGAGCATCGACTTCTCCGCGCGCCCGCGCCGCCGCCCCGCCAACTGCTCGGCGCCCGCGATGTCGTCCGCGACCACCCCGAGCACCCGGGCGCCCGACTGCGACGCCGTGAGCATGTCGTTGACCTGCGCGGCGACCTTCGCGGCGCCGGACGGCTCGGTGACCAGCAGCACGCCGATCAGCGGCGTGCCCAGCGCCGCCGCGCCGCGCTGCGTGCCGTGCAGCCGCGCGGACAGGGACGACGCCCGGTCCCGTACCCGCGCGATCTGCTCGGGCAGCGCGCGGGCCACCAGCAGCACCAGCGCGGCGTGCGAGAACAGCTCGATGGTCCCCGAGTCCACGCCGACGCGGCCGCAGTCGGCGATCACGTCCGTGCCGCCGTGCGGCGACTCGGCGAGGGCGGCGAACGCCCGGCCCAGCGTGGGCCAGAGGCGGGTGACTCCGGCGGACTGGTCGGAGTTGCCCAGGCCGACGATGACGTCGAGCCCGCCGGACATCGGCTGCGCGTGGTCCCACAGCTGCTCCGCGGCGATGCCGCGGCGGGCGGTGGCGGCCAGCGACAGCATGCCGGTGTTCGGGTCGAGTGAGTTGCCGTTCTGCCCGACCGAGCGGTAGACGAGGTCGCCGCCCGCCGGGTCCGCTTCGGCGAGCAGCGCACGCCGGGGCCAGACGGCGGCCAGCGCGACGGCGGTCGTCGTCACACCGGGCGCGCCCTTGTCGGCCGCGACTGCGATCAGCGCCATGGTGAGTTCCCTCGCTCCCGTGAAGACCCGTTACGACGTCAGCTACCGCTGGATACGAGAGTCAGGCCGATCTCCTTCTCGGACGCCGCCGCCACGAGAGGACCGGCCTGTGTCTTGTCGACGAGGAGATTGACCGTGACGGTTCCACTCGTGACCGTGCCCTCGTCGCCGCGGCTGATGCTCTGCACCTTCACGCCCTCGGCGAGCACCTCGCCGGCCGCGACGCTGCCGGAGGCGCCGGTGCCGCTGTCGCCGCTGTCGCCGGTGGTCGGGCTGTCGCCGACGTAGTAGGCGTCGACGCGGGCGCCGTCGACCAGGCCGCCGGGCATCTGCGCGGACTCCATGGTCACGCCGACCACGGTCTGGCCCTCCTTGAGGCCCTTGCCTTCCTGGATCATCTCGGGGACCAGGACGCTGCCGGGGACGAGGTCGGTGGTGGCGTAGAAGTCGCCGAGCTGGCCGCGCTGGTCCCAGCGGATGTACGGGACGTCGCTGTCCTTCGGCATCATCACCTGCTCGACGTCCCCGTCGGAGATGCCCTCGCCCGCGGGGACGCGGTCGGAGATCTGCACGGCGGCCACCTGGTTGCCTGCGCGCAGCACGAGCACGGCGGTGCCCAGCGCGCCCGCGAGGATCAGGAGCACGGCCAGCGCCGCCAGCGCCGGTTTGCGTTCGCGAGGAGCAAACGGCAGTCTGTCGCCGGACTGCGGAACAGGGGCGGCCGACCTGCCGCCCGCGGCTGCCGTGCGTTCCCTGGTCTTCACGGAATCACCCCGTAACTCGCCGTTTCCTGGCCGAAATTCCCCTACCTGATCGGCCGAGAACGCCGCAACAGGTTGTCAAGCCATCGAACCGTAGCAGTAGCCTAAACCCCCCTCAACCCGCGTCAGGCAACGAGAGCGTCACAGCCCATCGACAGTTCCGACAGCTGAGACGACGACCTTGCCAGGACCGCAAATCACCAGCTTGCAGGGGCGCGGGGGGCACGCCCCGGCGGGCGTACGGGTCCACGCGCGCGCCGGGTGCGGGGGCCGGCGGGCGCGTTGGCGGGGCGCTCCGTGACAGACCCGGGGACCGGGTATTGGCGAATCCGGATATGTGCACTCGCCAACTCGTCAAATGGATGGAATTCCGCGGGCGTCGGGGCGCGATTACGGATGTCGGTGGTCGTCGCTACGATCCGGTGGGAAAGGGGGATACACATGCGACGGCCGGTTCGGCAGCGGGTGTGCGGCTGGCTCGGGAGGTCCGGGGGGATGGTGAAGGCCGTGAGGGTCGCGCGGGCGTCGGTGTGCGCCCGGGGTGTCCGCAGGGTGCCGGCCGTCGGGCTGCTGCTGCTTCTGGCGTGCCTGCCCGGGACGGCGGCCGGGGCGGTCGCCGCGCGCGGGGCGGAGGGGGACGGCGCCGTGCAGGCAGCGTATCTGGCGGAGCGGTTGCGCGAGGCCCCCGTGTACGTGACGGACCAGGCGCCGCGCGAGATAGCGCGGTCCTCCGCGCCGGAGTTCGCGAAGACCGCGAAGCAGACGGGTGTGCCGACGTACGTCGTACTGCTGCCCGAGCGCGGCCCGTTCGACGAGCGGCTGCTCGGCGCGGTGCACGACAGGCTGCGCCGGGACGGGCTGTACGTCCTGCTGGACAGCAGCGGCATCGGCGTCACCGCGGTGCCCTTCGGCGTCGACGTGCCGGCGGAGTCGGCGACGACCGTCGCGCAGTATGAACTGCCGTACGACGCCGGGCCGCTGCTGACGTTCCAGCGCTTCGTGGAGGCCCTGACCGACGACGACCCGGCGGGGCGCGCGGAGGCGGCGCGGGAGAAGTACGGCAGCGACGCGGGCAGCGCACCGGCGGAGGAGCCGGACAAGCTGCACATCACGCGTACCGACCGCGAGAACCAGTCGTTCCTGACGGGCATCCTGCTCGCGGGGGTGCCGCTGCTGGTTCTGCTGCTCGTGCTGTACGTGCTGCGCCGGC
>NZ_JACBXC010000826.1 GCF_013870535.1 Streptomyces phytophilus
CGACCTCGGCGACACCGTCGAGGCCGTACGCGACGTGGCCGCCGACGGCGCCCCGCCGGGCGTCGACGTGGAGGTCGGCGGCCCGGCGGCCTCCCTCGCCGACTCCGTCGCCGTCTTCGACTCCCTCGACGCGACGCTGATGATGGCGACCCTGGCCGTCGTCACCGTCCTCCTGCTGATCACGTACCGCAGCCCCCTGCTGTGGCTCTTCCCCGTGCTGGCCGTCGGCTTCGCCGCCGTCCTCACCCAGGCCGGCACGTACCTCCTCGCCAAGCACGCCTCCCTGCCCGTCGACCCGCAGTCGGCCGGGATCCTGATGGTCCTCGTCTTCGGCGTCGGTACGGACTACGCGCTGCTGCTCATCGCCCGCTACCGCGAGGAGCTGCACCGCCACGAGGACCGCCACGAGGCCATGCGGCTGGCGCTGCGCCGCTGCTTCCCCGCCGTCCTCGCCTCCGCCGCCACCATCGCGGCCGGCCTGTCCTGCCTGTACTTCGCCGACATCAGCTCCTCCCGCTCCCTGGGCCTGGTCGGCGCGGTCGGCGCGGTGTGCGCGTTCCTCGCGCTGGTCACGGTGCTGCCGGCGCTGCTGGTGATCGTCGGCCGCTGGGTCTTCTGGCCGTTCGTCCCGCGCCACGGCACCCCCGTGCACGGGCACCGCACGGTGTGGTCCCGGATCGGCGGCGCGGTGTCGCGCCGGCCGCGCCGGTCGTGGCTGATGTCCCTCGGCCTGACCGCCGTGCTCGCCTTCGGCGTCGTCGGCATGGACTTCGGTCTCAAGCAGTCGGAGATGTTCCAGGACAAGCCCGAGTCGGTCGTCGCCCAGGAGCGCATCTCCGCGCACTACCCCTCCGGCGCCTCCGACCCGGCGGACATCGTCACGAACGCCGCCGCTAAGGACGCCGTACGGGCGGCGGTCGAGCGGGTCGACGGCGTGGCGGGGGTCGCGGACGGCGACACGGCCGGCGACCTCGCCGCCCTGCGCGTCACCCTCGACGACGAACCCGACTCCGAGGCGGCCAAGGACACCGTCGACGACCTGCGCACCGCCGTGGGCGCCGTCGACGGCGCGGACGCGCTGGTCGGCGGCACGACGGCGGAGGCGCTGGACACGCAGCGGGCGGCGGACCGGGACCTGCGCGTGGTGGTGCCGATCGTGCTGCTGGTGGTCCTCCTGGTGCTGATCGGGCTCCTCCGCGCGCTGGTGGCGCCCCTGGTGCTGCTCGCCACCGCCGTGCTGTCGAACGTGGCCGCGCTGGGCGCGTCGTACCTGCTCTTCGACCACGTCTTCGACTTCGCCGCGGTCGACTGGTCCATCCCCCTGATGGGCTTCGTGTTCCTGACCGCGCTCGGCATCGACTACAACATCTTCCTCATGACCCGGGTCAGGGAGGAGGTCGCGCTCCACGGCCACGCGAAGGGCGTCCTGACGGGCCTCACGACGACCGGCGGCGTGATCACCTCCGCGGGCATCGTGCTCGCCGCGACGTTCTCGGTCTTCGCCGGGCTGCCGCTGGTGACGATGGCGCAGATGGGCGTGCTGGTCGGGGTGGGCGTGCTGCTGGACACGTTCCTGGTCCGCACGGTCATGGTGCCCGCGCTGGCGCTCGACCTGGGCCGGTGGACGTGGTGGCCGGGTGCGCTGTTCCGGCACGAGACCCGGCGGGCGGCGGCGCCCGGGGGCGGGGAGGCCGCGCTGCCGGAGGCGGATCGCGTACGGGCCTGAGCCCGCTCGGGCCCGCAGGCCGGTGCGCCTGCGGGCCCGGTCCGCACCCGGTCCGCACCCGGTCCGCACCCGGGCCGGACCCCGGGGTCCGGCCTGTGGATAACTTCGCGGGGTGTCGGGCGGCGGTGCGAGGATGGACGGCATGACCCAGAAAGTCGCCGTACTCGGCGCCGGAAAGATCGGCGAGGCGCTGCTCTCCGGCATGATCCGCGCCGGCTGGTCGCCCGACGACCTGCTCGTGACCGCCCGCCGCCCGGACCGCGCGGAAGAGCTGCGCAATCGCTACGGCGTAGAGCCCGTCTCGAACGGCGACGCCGCCAAGCGCGCCGACACCCTCATCCTCACCGTCAAGCCGCAGGACATGGGCACGCTGCTGGACGACCTCGCGCCGCACATCCCGGCGGACCGCCTGGTCGTCTCCGCCGCCGCCGGCGTCCCCACGGCCTTCTTCGAGGAGCGGCTGCCGGAAGGCGCGCCCGTGGTGCGCGTCATGCCGAACACGCCGGTGCTCGTGGACGAGGGCATGTGCGTCATCTCCGCGGGGAAGCACGCCGTGGAGCAGCACCTGGCGCGGACCGAGGAGATCTTCAAGCCCGTGGGCAAGACGCTGCGCGTCCCCGAGGCGCAGCAGGACGCGGCCACGGCGCTGTCCGGCTCCGGCCCGGCGTATTTCTACTTCCTCGTCGAGGCCATGACCGACGCCGGGATCCTCCTGGGCCTGCCCCGCGAGAAGGCCCACGACCTCATCGTGCAGGCGGCCATCGGCGCGGCGGTCATGCTGCGCGACAGCGGCGAGCACCCGGTCAAGCTCCGCGAGGCGGTCACCTCCCCCGCCGGGACGACGATCAACGCGATCCGCGAGCTGGAGAACCACGGCGTACGGGCCGCCCTGATCGCGGCGATCGAAGCGGCCCGCGACCGCAGCAGGGAGCTGGGCTCGGGCCCGGCGCCCGACGGCAAGCGCGCGTAGGGAAGCCGGCGATGACACCGCAGCCGCACGACCCGCCCCCGCCCGGACGGGGACCGATCCGGGTC
>NZ_JACBXC010000827.1 GCF_013870535.1 Streptomyces phytophilus
GAAGGCCGAGGGCGCGAACGCGGCGGCGGGCGCGGCATCGGTCCGCATCGTCACCGAGCCGTAGCGCACGCTGCTCCGTACGGGCGAAGCCGGTCAACGCACGCTGACGGCGGGACGCGGTTTCCCGTTCTTTTCCACGATCCGACAAATCCCCGGTGAGCGCGGGTCCTTACCCCCTCGAACGACGCTCGGACCGACCTGCTTTGCCCGGTTTTCTGGCGAAGCAGATAATGCGACGCATTACCAACTCTTTACGTGGGACGGCCGCAACCTTCCGGCGCCTCACGCGGTAGTCACAGCGTCCGCACGGCGGACATGACCATCAGTAACCCTCCGTCAAAGGAGCACCATGTCCCACCCCCTGAAGCGCCACCTCGCCCGGGTCGCACTCGTCGTCGCCGCGGGTGCCGCACCGGTCGTCGGCGCCGCGGGTGCCGCAAGCGCCGTCGAGCTGCCCAGCACGAGCGGCCTGAACCCGGTCAGCGCCCTGGACACCAGCTCGCTGCCCGCGACCGCCTCCCAGACCGGCGGCGAGGTGCTCACCACCGGTACCGAGACGGCCAACCAGCTCGGCGAGAGCGCCGCCCCGACCGCCGAGAAGGCCCTGGGCGCGGTCCAGGACACCACCGGCAAGACCGTCGACCAGGGCCAGAGCGCGGTCGGCGACGCCGCCGGGAACCTCACCCCGGAGCTGCCCACGTCGAGTCTGGGCCTGTGACCCACCCGGCCCGGGCCTGCCCGAGCCTGCCCGGCTGACCCACGAGGCCGCCGGCGGTCCGCGGAGCCGTCCTCCGCGGGCCCGGCGGCCCGTCAGCGCCGCGAACGGACGTCCCGCGGCGCTACGGTGCCCTCAGCCCCGCAGCGCCCCCAGCCGCTCCACGGCGGCGGCCACCCGCTCGTCGGTGGCCGTGAACGCCACCCGTACGAACCGCTCCCCCGCGGCCCCGTAGAACTCCCCCGGCACCACCGCGATCCCCAGCTTCGCCAGCTCCGCGACCGTGTCCCAGCACGGCTCGTCCCGCGTCGCCCACAGGTACAGCGACGCCTCGCTGTGCTCGATCCGGAAGCCCGCCCCCGTCAGCGCCTCGCGCAGCGCCGCACGCCGGCGCGCGTAGCGCTCGCGCTGCTCGGCCACGTGCCGCCCGTCGCCCAGCGCGGCGATCATCGCCTGCTGGACCGGCTTCGGGACCATCATCCCCGTGTGCTTGCGCACCGCGACCAGCTCGCGCACCACCGCGGCGTCACCGCCGGCGAACCCCGCGCGGTAGCCGGCGAGGTTGGAGCGCTTCGACAGCGAGTGGACGGCGAGCAGTCCCTCGTACGAGCCGCCGCTGACCGACGGGTGCAGCACCGAGACCGGCTCGGCCTCCCAGCCCAGCTCCAGGTAGCACTCGTCGGAGGCGACGAGCACCCCGTGCGCGCGCGCCCACTCCACCGCGCGGCGCAGCTCGGCCGCGTCCATGGTGCGCCCGGTGGGGTTCGACGGGGTGTTGAGCCAGAGCAGCCTGACGCGCGCCGGGTCGAGGTCCGTGACCGGATCGGCGTACGTCACGGGCTCCGCCCGCGCCGTCAGGGCCCCGATCTCGTACGTCGGATACGCGAGCCGCGGGTACGCCACCTGGTCCCCCGGCTCCAGCCCCAGCAGCGTCGGCAGCCAGCCGACCAGCTCCTTGGTGCCGATCGCCGGCAGCACCGCGTCCGGTCCGACGTCCGCCCCGAGCCGCCGCCCGAACCAGCCGGCGATGGCCTCGCGCAGCGCCGGGGTGCCCCAGGCGAGCGGATAGCCGGGGCTGTCGGCGGCGTCCGCGAGCGCGGTCCTGACCACCTCGGGGACGGGGTCGACGGGGGTGCCGACGGACAGGTCGACGATGCCCCCGGGGTGGGCCGCGGCGGCGCTCTTGTACGGCTCCAGCCGGTCCCAGGGGAAGACGGGCAGCCGGGAGGTGACGGGTCGCACTCTCACTGTCCTCAATCGACGCAACCGCCCCCGCCGATCAGCCCGGGGCTTACGGGGCGGGGGCGATGCGTATCGCCGTGGTCCTCGGGTGCTACTCGTCGTGCTCCTGCGGCGGGAGGGCCGCGACGATCGGGTGGTCCCGCTCGATCAGGCCGAGCTTCGAGGCGCCACCGGGCGAACCGAGATCGTCGAAGAACTCGACGTTCACCTTGTAGTAGTCCTTCCACTCCTCCGGAGTGTCGTCCTCGTAGAAGATCGCCTCCACGGGGCAGACCGGCTCGCACGCACCGCAGTCGACGCACTCGTCCGGGTGGATGTACAAGAACCTCTGGCCCTCGTAGATGCAGTCGACGGGGCACTCCTCAATGCAGGCCTTGTCCTTGAGGTCCACACAAGGCTCTGCGATGACGTAGGTCACGCTGTCGTTCCTCCTCGATCAGGCTGGCGGCGCGGGAGCGCGGCGTGTCGATGCCCGCACCTAGTATCTCCGTTCCCGGGCACGGAGCGAACAAGAGGGGCGTGGAGAGCTGTGGAATTCACCACTGGGGCGCGGCTCGAAATCCGTATCACCCCAGCTGACGTGGGAAAACGCGTTTCCGTACGGCGGCTGACGGATGCCTCCGAGAAGGACGCGCGGTTCACGGACGCGGTGGGCGTGCTCACATCGTGGGATGCCGGGGAGCTGCGTCTCACGCGGCGGAACGGCCAGGTCGTCCGGATCCCCGAGGCCGCCGTGGTGGCGGGGAAGGTCGTGCCGCCCGCACCGGCGCGGCGGCGCGGACCCGCGGCGACGGCGGCGGA
>NZ_JACBXC010000828.1 GCF_013870535.1 Streptomyces phytophilus
GCGCTGGGCGGAGACGGTGGCGGCGCGTTCCGTGGCGGTCGGCGTGAGCGCGACGAACGCCGAGGTGAGGAAGAGGTACGAGCCGAGTCCCACGGTCAGTGGGAAGACGAACTGCGTGGCGGTGGCCCCGGCCAGGGCCTCGGGCGAGGGCGTGACGGTCACGGACACGGCGGCCATCCCGGTGTAGTGCATGCTCGTGACCGCCGCCCCCATGACGAGGGAGGCGAGGCCCACGGCGAGCGGGGAGCGGATGTTGAGCGCGGCCCACAGCGCGGCGGTGGCCGTGGCCACCGCGATCAGGATGGAGAGCGCGACGGCCGGCAGGTCGTAGCCGATCGAGCCGTGCAGGCGTACGGCGGTCATCCCGAGGTAGTGCATGGCGGCCACGCCGAAGCCGGTGGCGAGGCCGGCGACCAGCAGGGCGGGGCCGCGGGCGCGGCTGTGGCCGAGGGCGAAGGCGCCGGCCCCGGCGACGGCCATGGCGGCCACGAGGCTGAGTACGGTGCGGGGGATGTCGTAGCGGATCTCGGTGCCGCTGACGCTGAAGCCCAGCATGGCGATGAAGTGCATCGTCCAGATGCCGGTCCCGATGGCGGACGCGCCGGTGAGCAGCCAGTTGCGCCGGGAGCGGGCGGTGGGGGCCGCCAGCGCCTGGACGGTGCAGCGCAGCCCGAGCGCGGCGCCGATGCACGCCATCGCGTACGAGAGGACGGGTGTCAGCCACCCGTAGGCTGCGTGGTCGAGGTGTCCCATGTCTCAGGGACGCTAGTCCGGTTGGGGGCGCACGACCGGGGCGCATGCCAAACCTGACTGAATTTGACAGAGTCATGCCCGCGATCGATCAGGCAGCACCTAATGAGGCACATCCCTGGCAAATTTGTTGTGACATGTGCCTCACGGTCGCGTGCCTCCGCGAAGGGGGCGCACGGTCAGCGGCCGAGCTCCTTGCGGGTGACCCTCCTGAGCCTGCGGCGCTGCCCGGGGTCGAGCACCAGGTAGGCGGCCACCGGCACACCGACCATCACCAGCACGGCGATCCAGAACGAGGTCAGCATCCACAGCAGCAAGCCGACCGCCACCCCGCCGGCCGCGACTTTCCCTCGATTCGACATTCCTGCCTCCTACAGCGGCGGCACACCGCCCTCGACTGGGGAACGGCTGCGCCGCTCCCCCGGTTCCTTTATCCCACGACCGGCGCCGGAGGGCGTCATACATGTGGATGAGGGACCCATTACGGGACGGGCGGGACGGGCGTCCTTTACGGGACGCGAGGGGCGCACCCGCTCACGGGGCGGCGGGGGTGCGCCCGGCCGCGGACGGCGGAGGTGCGCCCCTACGGGGCGTCGGGGGTGCGCAGCGGCTCGCCCACGTCGTGCATGTGCTCCAGCGCGAGCCGGTACGACTCGACGGCGCTGGTCTGCGCGTACGACAGCCCGAGCGCGGCGCAGTGCGCGCGCACCATCGGCTGGACATGGCGCAGGTTGGGGCGGGGCATGTTGGGGAAGAGGTGGTGCTCGATCTGGTAGTTCAGGCCGCCCATCAGCCAGTCGGTGACGGCGCCGCCGCGCACGTTGCGCGAGGTGAGCACCTGGCGGCGCAGGTGGCCCCAGTCGTCGTCGCCGGTCTCGGGCATCTCCATGCCCTTGTGGTTGGGCGCGAAGCACATCCCCAGGTGCAGGCCGAAGACCGCGTGCTGCACCAGCGCGAAGACCACGGCCTTGCCGGGCGACATGGCGGTGAGCAGCACGGCCGCGTAGCCGATCACGTGGGCGCCGAGGAGGAGCGCTTCGAGGCGGCGCTCGGCCGGGTCCTGCCGGCGCAGGTCCTGCCAGCTGGAGACCTTGAGCGCGATGCCCTCCAGCAGCAGCATGGGGAAGAACAGCGCCGCCTGGTGGCGGGTGAGCCAGCGGGCGAAGCCCTCGCGCTGCGCGGCCTGGCGCTGGGTCCACACCAGCGCGCCGACGCCGACGTCCGGGTCCTTGTCGACGTGGTTGGGGTTGGCGTGGTGGCGGTTGTGCTTGTCCGTCCACCAGTGGTAGCTCATGCCGATCAGCAGGTTGCCGTGGAAGAGCCCGAGCGCCCGGTTGGCCTTGCGGGTGCCGGCGATCTGCGCGTGGCCGCAGTCGTGCCCGATGAAGGCGGTACGGGTGGTGAAGACCGCGGCCGGTACCGCGAGGAACAGGGTCCACCAGGTGTTGCCGAGGAGGTGGATGCCGACGCCGGTGGCGGCCAGCGCCAGCAGCGTGATCGCGATACTGAACCCGTACCAGCCGCGCCGCCGGCGCAGCAGCCCGGCGCCCTTCACCTCCCGCAGCAGTGGCGTGAACTCCGAACTCCTGGCGGTCGCCGACCCTTTGGCGGTCGACGTGACAGCGGCCTGCGGCATGGCGCCTCCGGTCTCTCGGTGCGAGGACCTCGACGCTACGGAACCGGACAGCTCGGCGCGATGACGTCAGCACCCGGAACACCCGGGTGCAATCCACCCGGCACAAGGTAGTGCCAGATACACCCCCCGCCACCCCGCATACGAAAAAGTGAAGTTGATCACTCCGCCGCGGCGTTCGGTTCGGCACCGCCTGAGGTACCCTCGACCGCCCGGTAGTCAAACTTGAGGAGTGCGTCCGTACGTGACCGCCCTTCCCCCGCTCTCCCACTGCGCCGCCCTGTTCCTCCCCGCCGAGCCCGCCCGCACCGGCCGGATGGCCTTCTGGCTCCCGGCCTCGGACGACGCCCCCGCCGCCGGGCCGCCCGACCAT
>NZ_JACBXC010000829.1 GCF_013870535.1 Streptomyces phytophilus
CCGCGGCCGGGGCCAGCGGGCGGCCGGCGGAGTCGATCCGGCCGTTGTCGCCCACGGAGTCGAAGAGGTCGGCGTCGCAGCCCGCGCGGTCGAACGCGATGCCGCACACCTTGAACCACACGGGGCCTCAGCCCTTCCGCGCGGTCGCGTCGGCGTGCAGCGAGCCGGTGACCAGCCGGGTGCTGTCCGGGTCGGCGAAGATGCCGGGGTGGGCGCCGCGCATGCCGTCGACGACCCGCTGGTACGGCAGGTCGTCGAACTCGCCGTGCTCGCGGACGACTTCCATGTGGCGCATGCCGTCGTCGTCGTACGGGTGGTGGACGCTGTCGGCTCTGCCGTCGAAGTCGAGCGGGCGCATTCCGTACAGGCGGCACAGCAGCCGGTTGAAGACGGGGGTCGCGCGCACCCACGTGCCGTCGAGGTGGACGGTGGTGAGGGTGTGGTAGCGGAAGACGTCGCCGCCGACGAGCTTGCGCAGCGCGGGCGACAACAGGTGGTTGCGCACGTCGGTGAGGACGAGCCGCGCGGGGATGCCGACGGCGCGCAGGGCGGCGGCGTAGAGCACGGACTTGTGGAGGCACATGCCCTTGCCGGTACGGGCGACCTCGGCGGCGGTGACGCCGGTACGGGACAGGTCCACGCCGTACACCTCGTAGTTGATGCCGTCGCGCACGGCGTAGTAGAGCCGTACGGCGGCGTCCCTGCTGCCGAGCCCGTCCTGCGGCAGCGTGCGGCGGACGAAGTCGCGGACGTCGGGGTCGTCGGAGTTCAGGAACTCGGTGGGGGCGAGGGCGCTTTCCAGGTCTGTCGTCGTCATCGGTGTCCTCCCGCGTCAGGCGGCGCGCCCCAGGCCGAGCGTCGCGGCTATCCGGTTGTACTGGGTCTCCGTGGTGCCGGAGTAGATGGTTCCGGCGACTGCGCCGCGCAGCTCCTGTTCGAGGCCGTACTCGGCCAAGTAGCCGTTGCCGCCGAAGACCTGCACGGCGCCGAGCGCGGAATCGAGGGCCGCGCGGCCGGCGACGAGCTTCGCGGTCGCCAGGTCCGCGGTGACCTTGCGGCCCGCGGTGAACTTCTCCGCGGTGTCGTAGAGCCACTTCCCGGACGTCTCCAGGCCGATCTTCATGTCGACGATCCGGTTGGCGACGGCCTGGAAGCCGCCGATGGGCCGGCCGAAGGCGCTGCGCTGCCCCGCGTACTCGACGCAGCGGTCGAGGCGGCGGCGCATCTCGCCCGTGCTGACGATGAAGCGGCACAGGATCTCCCACGTCATCACGTGGTCCAGGACGAGGAAGCCGGCGCCCACGCGGCCGACGATGTGGGTCTTGGGCACCCGGCAGTCGTCGAGGAAGAGCGAGCACAGCGGTGAGGACCTCAGCCCCATCTTCTCGACGGGGTCGCCGAAGGTGAGGCCCGGCGTGTCGCGGGGCACGAGGAAGGCGGTGACGCCGAGGGGGCCGGCGGCCGGTTCGGTCTTGGCGTAGACGACGACGAGATCGGCGACGGGCCCGTTGCCGACGAACGCCTTGGAGCCGCTGAGGCGGTAGCAGTCGCCGTCGGCGGTCGCGGTCGTACGCATCCCGAGCATGTCGGAGCCGGAGTCGGGTTCGGTGACGGCGTGGGCGCCGATGGCGGTGCCGGCGCAGACCCGCGGCAGGTAGGCGTCCTTGAGCGCGGTGGAGCCGAAGCGCTGGAGGGCGACGCCGGTGCTCACCATGTGGGTGGTGATGCCGAAGTTCAGGCCGGTGTTGGGGCAGCCGCGGCCCGGTTCCTCCAGCACGTACATCGTGGTGAGGAGCGACTGCCCGAGGCCGCCCCACTTCTCGTCGAAGGGCAGGCGCAGGAGCCCGGACTCCATGACGGCGAGCCAGGGTTCGCGCGGGAAGTCCTCGGCGAACTTCCCGAACCACAGGCCGATCCCTTCCTTCAGCCTCTCGTCGTCCTTCGACCACGCGATCACGGCGGGCTCCTTAGCTTTGGCGTGCTCGGATTGCTGCCGGCGGTCAGTAGGAGGAGGGCCCCGCACCGTCGAGGGAATGGGTCTCGCCACCCTTCAGCGGAGGGCTGAACACGAAGACGAGGCGCCGGCTCCTTCCGTTTCCCCGGTCGACGTGGAGGACGTCCTTGAGTCTTCTCACGATCACGTATCCGCTCCCTTCGCGGTGCTCCGCTCGTCGGATCGGCGCCCGGCCGCGGGCCGCAGTCCGGTGACGAACTGCTCGATGTCCCGCACGTCGTGGCGCGTGCGCACCCCGAAGCCGACGGCGACCGGGGCCGCGCCGGTGCGGTGCAGGGCGAGTGCGGCGGGGCGCAGGCGGGCGGGGTCGGGCGGCGGGGCGGTGCCGGAGCGGCCGTAGGCGGCGACGAGGTAGACGTACGCGGTGGAGCGCCGGGCGGCGCGCGCCAGCACGGCCCCGGCGGAGTCGGCGTAGCAGGTGGTGATGACGCGCTGGCCGGTCTGCTCGGCGGCGTCCCAGTAGGCGTCGGTGCCGGCGGCGAGCGCCCGCCGGGCGGAGGCGCGGATGACGGGGCCGTCGGTGACGGAGTCGGGGAACGGGACGGCGAGTTCGACGCAGTCGACGCCGAGGCCGTCGAAGAGCAGCAGGAGGTCGCGGGTGTGCTCCAGGCCGGGGTCGCCGGCGTTGAGGAAGAGCGCGAGTCCGGGGTCCCGGGGCGTACGGCCGGGGAAGAAGGGGGTGTCGGGGGACCGGGGCCGCGGGCCGCGGGTGAGGTGGCAGCCGGGCTCAGTCCGGCAAGC
>NZ_JACBXC010000083.1 GCF_013870535.1 Streptomyces phytophilus
CGCCAACTACCGCACGGCCCGCCGCCCGCACAGCCACGCCGTGGACCGCGTGGTCGTCCACGTCACGCAGGAGGACTTCGAGGACACCGTGGCCGCCTTCCGGGACCCCGGGCGGCAGGTCTCGGCCCACTACCTGGTCCGCTCGGCGGACGGCCGGATCGGCCAGTGCGTACGGGAGAAGGACATCGCCCGGCACACCGGAGACCCCGGGCACGACGAGCGCAGCATCGCCGTCGAGCACGAGGGCCGGGGCCACGACCCCCGCTGGTTCACGGAGGAGATGTACGCCTCGTCCGCGGCGCTCACCGCCGCCGTGTGCGCGCGCTTCGGGATCCCGCCGGACCGCGCGCACATCCTGGGCCACGCCGAGGTACCGGGCACCCTCCACACCGACCCGGGCGCCAACTGGGACTGGGACCGCTATCTCACGCTGGTACGGGCCGGCCTGGCGGCACGCCGGGGTCCGTGAGGACCGGGCCGCGGCGTACGCCGCGGTCAGGCGATCCTCAACCGAGCGACCGCGCCGCGTCGTCGATGAGCCGGGCCACCGCCTCGGGCTTCGAGACCGTCACCGCGTGGCTGGCGTCGAGCGTCACCGTACGGGCCTGCGCGCGGTCCGTCGGCTTCCGGCGACACCCGTGAAACTAGCGCACAATTACCTTGTGTACAAGTTACTTGAGGGCGAGTCGCGCGCGGAGGGGCGCGCCCGTGCGCCGCGCGCGCCCCTGGCGTTTTGGCGGTACGTGACTCCGCATGTAGCGTGTGCGGCTTCTCCGGCCCGGCCCTTGGTCAACTCGCCGGCGAGGCACAGCAGTCGAGGATGATCGAAGGTCGAAATGAAGTACGTCATACGTGGGCGCCGGGTCGCCGTCGCGGCGGCGGGCGCGGCGGCGCTGCTCGCGCTGACCGCCTGCGGCAGCGACGACGACGGCGGGAGCGAAGCGGGCGACGGCCCCGCGCAGGCGGACGCCGTGGAGGCCATGCGCTCCGCCACGTCCGTGCACGCGGTCGGCGAGATGATCGTGGTCGCCGACCCCGCCCAGGTCGACGTGCAGGCGGACAAGCAGGGCAACTGCGTCGGCAGCGCCGACATGGGCGAGAAGGGCGCCGTCGAGTTCGTCATGCGGGGCGACACCTCGTGGTTGAAGCCGGACGCCGCCTACCTGGAGTCCGAGATGATGTACGACGCCGAGATGATCGCCGAGGTCGAGGGCTCGTACCTGGAGCAGTCGAAGTCCGACGTCCAGACGGCCCTCGCGGACCTGTGCAAGCTGGGCACGTACGTCGAACAGACCGACAGCGTCGTCTCGTTCAGCCCGGAGATGACGCAGAAGGAGAAGACGCGGCACGAGGGCGTCGCGGTCGTGCCGTACGTGAACGAGGACCCCTCGACCAGCGACGGCGCCAGCATGAAGATCGCCGCCAAGGGCAAGCCGTACCCGGTGACCATCACCGACCCGGAGGGCGCGGAAGTCGACCTGGCCTTCTCGGCGTTCGGCAAGCCCGTCGAGGTGGAGGCGCCGGCCGCGGAGTCGGTGCTGACGGAGGAGCAGCTCTCGGACATCCGGCTGGAGCAGATGTAGCGGGCGGCGGCGCCGCCCGTTCGCGAGACGGCGGCGGTACGGGTCGGGGGGCCCGTACCGTCGCCGTCGGCCGTCCGGCCGCCCGCCGGCCGTCGCCGATCAGTGCCTACGATGGTGACATGGCTGGGGCGAGCGGTCTGCTGATCGCGGGCCGGTACCGGTTGGACCGACCGGTGGGGCAGGGTGGCATGGGCCGGGTCTGGAGCGCGCGCGACGAGCTGCTCGACAGACGCGTCGCCGTCAAGGAGATCCTCTTCGACGCCGACGTCGCGGACAGGCAGCGGGAGAAGCAGCTGCGCCGCATGATCGGCGAGGCCCGCGCGGCGGCCCGCCTCAACCACCCCGGCATCACCACGGTGTACGACGTCGTCGAGCACGACGGCGCCCCGGTGATCGTCATGGAGTTCGTCGCCGGCCGCTCCCTCGCCGCCGTACTGCGCGAACGCACGCGGCTGCCGGTGCCGCGGGTGGCCGAGATCGGCGTCCAGGTCCTCGACGCCCTCACCGAGGCGCACGCCGCGGGCGTCGTCCACCGCGACCTCAAACCGGACAACATCATGGTGACCGACCGCCGGGCGATCATCACCGACTTCGGCATCGCCGCCATCGCCGACGCGGCGGCCGGCCCCGAGGGGACCGCGGGCCTGACGACCACCGGCGGCATGCTGGGCACACCCGCGTACGCCTCCCCCGAGCAGATGAGCGGCGAGCCGGCGACCGCCGCCTCCGACATGTGGTCCTTCGGCGCCACCCTCTACGCGGCCGTGGAAGGCCGCCTCCCCTTCCACGGCGCGGACCTGTGGACCCTGCGCCAGGCCATCTGCGAATCCGACCCGGCACCCTTCCACCACGCCGGCGCGCTCGCCCCGGTCCTCACGGCACTGCTGGCCAAGAACCCCTCGTCCCGCGCGACCCTCGCCGCCGCCGCGGCGGAACTCCGCGGCCACACCCCCGCGGCACCCCCGCCCCAGCCCCCGGGCCACAAACCCCGCCGCTGGGGCAAACTCCTCCCCGCCCGCCGCCCGACAACCGCCCCGGCACCCGCCCCGCCGCCCGCGTACGCCCCGGAAGCACCCCCGACGCGGGCATTGCGGGCGGACCCGGTGGAGGAGCTGGAACGTACGGCACGGGAACGGCTCCACGGCCAGGTGGAGGTGCACCTGGGCCTCCTCGCCGTCATCGCCGCGGCACCCCCGTCGGACGCGGACCTGCTGACGGGCCTGAAGAACCTCAAGGACACCCACACCCACCGGGTGGGCCGCATCCTGGAGGACGAGGCCCACAAGCTGCTCCGGTTACGCGACCTGGAGGACGAGGCGTCCCGCCAGGCCATGGAGCCCTACGCCACCCACCACGACGAATGGCTCGCCGCCCGCCGCCACGCGCTCACGGCCCTCGACGAGACGCTGGGGCTGTCGGAGTCGCTGCTGACGGGCGAGAGCCCGCGGGACGCCCTGCTGGTGGCGGTCGCGGCGTTCAGAGCCCACATGCTCGCCCTGCAGTCCGACTGAGCGTCGGTGAGACGCGCGTCAGTCCGCCACGGACCGCGCGAGGCGAAAGCCCACGTCCTCGACCCGGAAGGTCGGGTGGCTGCGGCGGCGCACCGAGGCCCGGCAACTCCAGTGCTCATCGAACCAGCCACCCCCGCGCAGCACCCGGTACGTGCCGTAGACCTCGGGATCGTAGAAATCCCAGCACCACTCCCAGGAATTGCCGAGCATGTCGTAAAGGCCCCACGGGTTGGGCTGCTTTCGGCCCACCTCATGAATCCGCTCATCCGAGTTGCCCCGATACCAGGCGATCTCGTCCAGCGGCCCGTAACGCGGCCCCGTCGTACCGGCACGGCAGGCGTACTCCCACTCCGCTTCGGTCGGCAGCCGGTACCCGCCGGCCGCTGCGTCCCACTCGACGCTCTCCCCGTCGGCGTCGAAGCGATAGGCCGACGCGAACCCGTCCTGGCGGGACAGCCCGTTGCAGAACCGGACCGCGTCCCACCAGGAAACCCCCTCGACAGGCAACCGACTCCCCTGGGCGCTGCTCGGCCGCCGACCGGTGACCTCCCAGTAGAGCGCCTGGGTGACCGGGTACACCGCCATCCGGAAGGGCGCGAGTCCGACCACCCAACTACGCTGCGTCCGCCGGTCCGACAGCGTGACGTGCCCCGGCGGGACGGCGATCATCCCGTGATCTGCGCTGACGTCCATGAACAGGCGATCTTACGTCCCGTCCGGCCTGCGGCCCGGGGTACCCGTTCACAGGTAGAGCTGCGTCTCGCAGTCCCGGCAGTGGGTCTTGCCGCCGCGCTTCCCGGTCCGCAGGTGGGCGCAGCCCTCCGGGGAGTGCCGGGGTAACGCGGCGAGGTACCGCGCGTCGGGCAGGTGGGCGGGGAGGGTGAGCGTCGCGTAGCGGGCGGCGCGGTGGCCGCGGCGGTCGCGGCCGTGGGCCTGCATACGCACCATGTGGTCCAACTCCGCGATACACGCCCCGCAGGCGTACATCTCACCCCCCGCCCCGGGCGTGACCACCGACCCCACCCACAACACCGCCACCCCCTCCCGCCGACAGAACAACCAACACACCCCCGGCACCCACGCGTTCCCGTCCCCGGCCCGCGCCACGGCCGGCCACGCGTCCCGCCACGGCCGCTCCGCGGCGGGCAGGAACCCGTTGTGGTCGGGCCGGTCCGGGGTCATCCCGCCGCCCGGGGCCGAAGCGCGGCGGCGAGCGCGCGGGCGGTGGCGATGTTGCAGCGCCCGAGGTCGATCAGCCCGAGCGGCGCGGCCCCCGTACACGAAACGGGATCGAGCCCCAGGGAGGGCAACACCACCCCGACGGCTCCGAGCGCCTCCCGAAGCTCGTCACACGCCTCCCCGGCCTGCGTAACCCGGTCGGGTGTCTGGTCCTTGCTCCGCGTCGCCATTTCTTCGCTCCTTCCGGTGCCGGTAATGATGTTCTCCGTGTCCAGCATCACCTGCGCGACGTACTCTCAACAGGCCGGTTCGATTTCCAGGGCACGTGGAAAGAAGGTGAATTGAACGAATGACCGAGCAATTACCGGAACTCCATGGGGAGCCCGGGAACGGACTTGAGTGGTTCGGGCGCGAGGTGGCAGCGGCCCTGGCGCACAAGGGCGCCAACCAGCGTCAACTGGCCGACGCGACGGGATACAAGGAGCCGTACGTGTCCAAGGTGAAGAGCGGCAAGGCGCGGGCGTCGATGCACTTCGCCAAGGGGTGCGACCGGTTCTTCGAAACGTCCGGCTACTTCGCCCGCCTGCTGGTCCGGGTGAGCGAGCGCGGACACCCCGGCTGGTTTGTGCCGTACATCAACCTGGAGAAGCAGGCCAGTCGGATTGAGAACTATTCCAACGCCCTGATCATGGGCATGCTTCAGACCGCGGACTACGCGGAGGCCACGTTCCGGGCCACGCACCCGCGCGAGGCCGACGAGCAGATCAGGGCCAGGGTCGAGGCCAGGTTGGTCCGTCGCGAGATCATGGAGCGCGACGCGCCGCCGCTGCTGTGGGCGATCTTGCAGGAATCGACGCTGCGTACGGAGGTCGGCGGCCGGGCTGTCATGGCCGACCAGCTCCGACACCTTGCCTCCGACGCGGGAAACCCTCACATCACGCTTCAAGTTCTGCGCTTCAACGCGGGTGCCCCCGCGTCGTCCCTGCCGTTTATCCTGCTAACACCAGCCGACGGGGCGACAGTCCTGTACTCGGAGAGCCGAGGGCAGGGGCACGTGACGGACTCCGCTGCGGCGGTGGACAGCGCGCGCACGACGTACGACCGTCTGCGGGCTTGCGCACGTGACCCGGACGAGTCCTTGGCTCTGATTCGAGAGATCGCGGAGGAGTACGCCACATGAGCAGCACGCGGTGGGTCAAGAGCACGTACAGCGGCGGCGAGGGCGGTAACTGCATCGAGGTGGCGTGGGTCAAGAGCACGTACAGCGGCGGCGAAGGCGGCGAGTGCCTCGAATGGGCGCCGGAACACGCCCGTACCACCGGTGAGTTCCTGGTCCGCGACAGCAAGGACCCCCACGGCCCCCACCTCACCCTCACCCGTGACGGCTTCGCCGCACTCGTGGAGTTCGCCAAGCGTCACGGCTGATCCACTTTCCCTGCTCCGGAGGAGTACGTCCGCGCCCGGCGGTCCCGCTCGTCATAGCCGGGGCGGGCCCGGGCGGGGCCGCCCCGGTCGAAGAGGGAACGGCACCTGGCCGCATACATCAGCAAGATCAAGACGCCACGTTGATGATCTGCAAGCCCTCAGCGGTGCACCGGCAAGGGAGGGGTCACGGCGCGGAGTTCGCCGCCGCGGTGTTCTCGCGGGTCGCGCGCTCGTAGCCGAGGCCGCCGCGCGGGTCAGGCGGCGGTCACGTGCGGGCTGGTGACGCCGAGGTGCTGGCACAGGCGTCGCAGCGCGGGGGTGGCTTCGTCGCGGACGACGGTGTCCCCCTCGCGGGCGCCTTCGATCGGGTAGTGCTTGAAGTTGCCGTTCTCCGTCAGGCCCTCGGGGTCGACGTAGAAGATGCGCATGCCGCGGGCGCGGGCGCGGGCTTGGACGGCGCGCCGGTCGGCGTGCAGACCGGCGACCAGCAGGGCTTTGGCGTCGTCGAGGAGCGGCACGGGCGGGATCTTCTGGTCGTAGCGGCGGACGAACACCTCGGGCAGCCCGGCTCGCGCGGCGAGAGTGTCGAAGTTGTGCGTGATGACGGGGCCGACCATCGCGCCGGAGTCGTGGAGGGCCTTGAGGGCGTGGTGGCCCTCGGTGGGCTCGGCGGTGAAGCAGGCGCGGAACATGCGCGTCAGGTCCCCGGCCTTGCCCGTGGTGTCGAGGAGGAGTTCCTTGACGAGCGTGTCGGCCTGCGGGGTGAGGGTGAAGCGGTGCGCCTGGGTGGGGGTGTTGTTGCGCCGGTCGGTGACGCGGTAGACCTCGTGCAGGTAGTGCAGCGGCGGGATCCCGGCTTCGATGCTCGTGCCGCAGCCGACCTCCACCTGGAACGGCAGGAAGTCGAGCAGGCCCGCGCCCGCGAGGTCGTCGGCGTAGGCGGGGGTGCCGCGCTGCTCCTTGACGCGCATGCCGCCGGCGAGCACGTCCCAGGGCAGGTTCCGCAGGGTCCGCGGCGGGGCGTGGAACGATTCGGACGTCAAGCGCACGTCGAGGGTGCGGAATCCGCGCGGGGTGGCGCGGTCTGCCCGCTCGTCCTGCGGGTGTCTGTCATGATCGGTCACCGTGGCCATGAGGTCGCCGCGGTGCCAGGCGCCCGACTCCGGCCGCCAGCGGCCCTCCCCGAGCCACCGGCGAATGTCCGTGGCGTACGCGGCGATCTCGTCGGCGGGTGCCGTGACCGAGGTGTACAGGTAGACCTCGGCCAGCACGAGCCTGGGCACCGGGTGCGTCCAGTCCAGGTCGTAGTGGTAGCGGTAGTGCACGATGCGGCGGCGGCCGGCGGCGTCCTGGCTCCAGCCGGACTGCTCGGCGTTGGCCGGGTCCTGGGTGCGCCGCCAGATCCCTTCCTCGATGCTGCGGGGCCGCTCGTGCCTGCCGACGAAGTGGGTCTTCCAGGTGTTCACCTGCTCGTCGGTCAGGTGGTCGATCACCGGGTGGGGGAGGTACATGAGGGTCGTCTCCCTTCGTCGTGTTCCTGAAGACCAGAGCACCACCGGCGAGACCCGGGCGGTGATCGGTTGTCAGCACGTGCACGCCGCGTGCGGAATCTGCACACGAGGTTTGCGGCGGTGCACCAGGAGGGGAAAGCACTGGGCGCGGGCGCCCGCACACCGCGCCGACCTGGGCGCGGTG
Organism: Streptomyces phytophilus; assembly: GCF_013870535.1. Taxonomy (GTDB): domain Bacteria; phylum Actinomycetota; class Actinomycetes; order Streptomycetales; family Streptomycetaceae; genus Streptomyces; species Streptomyces phytophilus. Next base: position 7,394 of record NZ_JACBXC010000083.1, read on the forward strand.
ACCTGCGCGCGCACCGTCGAGACACCCAGCGCTGTGCTCGGGAGGGGCGGATGCTCACAGGGACAGGTATCTGGGCCTCGCCCGAGGCGCGTGAGCTGATCCAGCGTCGTGACGCCGGCGGTCTGGTGCGCCTGGGGCGGCAGCATCGCGGCTGGCGGCAGACGGACCTGGGAGCCCGCATCGGCTGCTCGGCGAGCACGGTCTCCCGCCTGGAGGCGAACAAACGCGTCCTCGACCTGGAGCTGTTACGGGCCGCGGCCGGGGCGGTGAGCGTGCCGTCACCCGTCCTGGCCGCCGCCTGCGGGTTCGCCACCCCTTCGACGCCCGCCCGCACTACAGTGTCGCCGGACGCTCCGCGCGACACCCAGGAGGAGCCGATGCACCGCCGCACGCTGCTCACCGCCGCAGGCGCGGCCATCCCCGCCTCGCTGCTCGGGCCGGTCGACGACGCGCTGGCCTTCACCCCGCCGCCGTCCGGCGACGGCGCCCCGCTCGACACTCGCCTCGCGCTCGCCCGCGCCCAGTTCGACGCCGGCCGCCACGTCGCCCTCCTGCCCCGGTTCCCCGGCCTGCTCGGCGATGCTCACCAGGCCGCGGCCCGGACCCGCTCCGAGCTGGACTACGCCCGCCTCTCCGCGTGCTACAGCCTGGAATCGCAGGTGCTGTCGAAGATCGGCCGGTACGACACCGCGCGGATCACCGCCGACCGCGCGGCCACCTACGCCTCCCTGTCGGGCTCACCGATCGCCGCCGCGGCGGCGGCCCGCGAACTCGCCGTCGTCCTACGGCACCAGGACCAGACCCCCCGCGCAAGGCAGCTTGTCCTCGACGCCGCCGCCAACGTCGAGGCCACCGGACTCACCAAGCCCGCGCAGGCCGCGGCGTACGCGCAGATGCTCTGCACCACGGCGTACAACGCGGCGCACGCCGACGACCGCGGCCAGGCACTCGCGATGATCACCGAGGCGAGGAGAGCCGCCCGCGGGCTGCCGGCCATGCCGCCGCCCGGAAGGCTGTTTCCCGTTTCCCCCGCCCAGGTCGAGCTGTACGCCGTGGGTGTGCACTGGGCTCTCGGCGACCCGGGCGCAGCACTCGACGCCGGAGGCAAGCTGCGGCCCGGGATGTTCCCCACCCCGGAGCGCACCGCCCGCATGCACACCGACCGAGCCCGAGCACACTGGATGGCCGGCCAGCCGGAGGAGACCGCCGGGGAACTGCTCGCCGCGGCATCTGCCAGCCGCGCCGAGGTACGCGATCGGCCCTCCATCCGACGCATCGCAGACGACCTCGTCGTGCACCACCCGCGCACAGCGGGCGCGCAGGACTTGCCCCTCGCCCTGGCCCGCTGACAACTCCCCCCCAGAAACCGGCCAGTAGCCCTGCACCTCCCGATACCCGGCATAGCGTGTCGGGCTATGACAACGTTGATCATCGGCGCCAGCGGCTTCCTCGGCGGAGAACTCGCACGGCAGGCGACAGCCACCGGGCACACCGTCACCGGCACCTTCACGACCGCCCCCGGGCCCCTCCCGGAGATCCAGTGGCTCCCGCTCGACGTCCGCAATCGAGACGACATCACCGTCGTGCTCGACAAGGTGCAGCCACGACTGGTGATCAACGCAGCCGCCCGGCGAGGCGACTGGGCGGCGACCGCCGAAGGTCCAGGTCGGCTCGCGATGGCTGCCGCCGACCGAGGTGTCCGGCTGCTGCATGTGTCGAGTGATGCGGTGTTCTCCGGCGTACAGACCGTCTACGACGAGGCCGCGACACCGGATCCGATCACGTCGTACGGCGCCGCGAAGGCCGCGGCCGAGACCGCGGTCCGTCTGGTGAGCCCCGCCGCCCTCGTCATCCGGACCTCGCTGATCATCGGCGACGGCACTTCCAAGCACGAGAAGCTCGTCCACGATGTCTCTGCCGGACGAGCGCCCGGGCCCCTGTTCACCGACGACATCCGCCGCCCGGTGCACGTCTCGGATCTCGCCGCCGCGATTCTGGAACTCGCGTCCTCCGCGCAGTCCGGCATCCGTCACGTCGCCGGCGAAGACGCTGTTAGCCGACACGAACTCGGGCTCCTGATCGCGCGCCGCGACGGCCTCGACGCCGCGGCTCTTCCCGCCGGCCGACGGACCGCCACCGGTGCTTCCGACGCACAGGACATCCGCCTGGACAGCAGCGCCACCCAGAGCGCACTCCGGACCCGCCTGCGTGGAGCACGCGAGTTCCTGTCCCCGGCGACCGGGACGGGCACACTCCGCTGAACTGCCGCCCCTTGGGTGGCCTTCCCGCCCGGGGGCGAGTTGCTCCCGGGTGTGGCGATCAGCGAAGAGGACGAGGACCGTCTGCAACACGTTGATGATCTGCAAGCCCCTAGGCTGGCTGTCGCTCGAACACGACCAAGCCGGGGCGCCGCCGCACTGTGCCGCCCCGGCGGCAAGCGCAGGTGAGGGGCGCCATGAAGATAGGTTTCGCACTCCCGCAGTTCCATCGGCAGGCTTTCGGTATCGCCGGGACCTCCGCGTTCGCCTCCGCGATCGAGGAGGCCGGCGGGGCCAGTCTCTGGGTGGGGGACCGCAATCTCGCCGCGGTGGATCCCGTGGTGGGGTACGGGGGGCGGGGGAAGACCATTCCGGCGGAGTTGAATCCCGCCGCCGATCCGTTCGTGCTGCTCGGGGTCGCGGCTGCCGCGACGAGCCAGGTGCTGCTCGGTTCGCACGTACTGATCGCCCCGCTGTATCCGCCCGTGCAGCTGGCGCGGTCGCTGACGACGATCGACCTGATCAGCGAGGGACGCCTGCTTCCCGGGTTCGGGATCGGCTGGTCGCCGGAGGAGTACCAGGCCGCCGGGCTGAACTTCAGCCGCCGGGGCGCGCGGATGGACGAGTTGCTGGATGCCCTCGACGTCATCTGGACCACCGACCCGGCGCAGTACGAGGGCGACCAGCTCTCCGTGCCCGAGCATCACTCGCCGCTGAAGCCCGCGCGGCGGCCGCGGCCGCCGTTCTATCTGGGCGCACTGTCCGAGCGGGCCATGCACCGGGTCGCCCGGCGCGGTGACGGCTGGCTGCCGGTGGTGATCGTGCCGAGTTTCGTCGACGTGGACAGCCTCCTCGCCCAGCGTGCGCTGCTGGACGAGCTGGCCCGGCAGGGCGGCCGCGATCCCGGCGCCATCGACACGGTTCTGCGGGTGAACATCGAGGCGGGTACGAGTACGGAGACGGTCGCCGACGCCGTCAAGGATGTCCACGAGCGGACCGGGATCGACCACTTCATGATCGATTCGATGTACGACGTGGAGACCGTCGAGGGCTCCGTGGAGCACGCCCGGAAGATCCTCGAACTCGTCGCGAAGGGCTGAGCCGACGCCGCCGCGGCGGCGGCCGTCACGCCTCGACGCACTCCACGTGGCCCCAGCCGGTGCCGTTCTTCACGATCGTCGTACCCGCCGCGTAGGACTTGCCGCACCGGCAGCGGCCCGCGTACCTGGCCTTCAGCGTCCCGCCGCCCGGCTTGCCCCCGGCCTTGCCGCCCGCCTTGCCCGCCGTGCGGCGCTTCGGCGCCGCGACCCGCGCCGGGGTGTCCTCCGCCGTCGGGAGGGGGGAGCCGTGGGCTGTGCCCGCGGGGTTCTGGGTACGGGCCGACTCGGCGGCGGCCGCGTCGGCGGCGGCGTTGTAGGGGTCGCCGTCGACCTGGTGCGCGCGGACGTGCACGAGGCGGACGTCGCGGCCCGTGAGGCGGTCGTCGATGCTGCGTACCAGCTCCTGGTTGGCCACCGGCTTGCCCGCCGCCGTCTTCCAGCCGCGCCGCCGCCAGCCCGGCAGCCAGTCGGTGACCGCCTGCATCGCGTACGTGGAGTCCATCCGCACCTCCAGCGGCACGGCGGGGTCCGTCGATTCCAGGAGCCGCAGCAGGGCGGTCAGTTCGGCGATGTTGTTGGTCGCCTTGCCCAGCGGGCCGGCCTCCCAGCGCGCGACCGCGCCGTCCGGACCGGCCACCACCCACGCCCACGCGGCCG
>NZ_JACBXC010000830.1 GCF_013870535.1 Streptomyces phytophilus
CGGGCTCGCCGCACTCCATCGACCGCGGCAGCCGCAGCGCCGTGAGCGCCCCGAGCAGCAGCAGCCCCGCGCTGACGGCCAGCGTGACGTGCATGCCCTGCACGAACGCGTCCCGCGCGGCGTCCCGCAGCGTGGCGCCGGCCGCACCGCCCAGCTCGCCCGCGGTCTCGTACGCCTCGCCCAGCGAGTTGCCCGCCGCGTCGGTGGCGCTCGACGGCACGCCGGGCACGCTGCCGAGCGCGGGGCGGTAGACGGCGTTCATGACGCTGCCCAGCAGCGCTATCCCGATGCCCGCGCCGAGCTGGTACGAGGTCTCGCCGATCGCCGCGACCCCGCCGGCCTGCTCCGCCGGGGTCTCGCTGAGCATCGACTCGTACGCGCCGAAGATGGTCGTCTCCAGCCCGTACCCCAGCAGCACGAAGCCCGCGCCCAGCACCAGCGGGCGGTCCTCCTCGCCCAGGCTGATCAGCCCGGTGACGGCGACGGCGGTGAGCAGGAAGCCCAGCGCGACCATCAGGCGCGGGCCGAGCCGGGCGACCATCCGGGAGCCCGCGAGTCCCGCGGCCACGGCGGCGAGGGTCAGCGGGATCAGCCGCAGCCCGGTCTGCAGCGGGCTGAGGCCGAGGACGAGCTGCATGTACTGCACGGCGACGAGTTGCAGCCCCACGAGGGCCAGGAGCGCGAGGACGATGCAGCCGACGGCGGTGCCGAAGGAGCGGCAGGAGATGGCGTCGAAGTCGACGAGCGGGTGGGCGCGGCTGCGCTGTCTGCGGACGAAGAGCACGAGGAGGGCGCTGCCGAGGAGCAGCGGGCAGAAGACCGCCGGGTGCAGCGGCCCGTCGCCGGCGCCGGCCTGCTTGAGGGCGAGGACGACGCCGAAGAGGCCGGCCGCCGCCATCAGCGCGCCGAGGACGTCCCAGGGGCCGGCCCGGTCGGCGGTGGACTCCGGCAGCAGCCAGCGGCCCACGGGCACGGCGATCACCATGAGCGGGATGTTGATCAGGAAGACGGAACCCCACCAGAAGTGCTCCAGCAGGAAGCCGCCGAGCAGCGGCCCGATGGCCGCGCCGACGGCCGCGGTGGCGCTCCACAGCCCGATGGCCGCGGCGCGCTCGCGGCGGTCCGGGAAGACCTGGCGCAGGATCGACAGCGTGGCCGGCATGATCATGGCGCCGCCGACGCCGAGGAGGGCGCGGGCGGCGATCAGCACGTGCGGGTCGCTCGCCGCGGCGGCGAGCGCGGAGGCCAGGCCGAAGATCGCGTAGCCGAGGAGCAGGACGCGGCGGCGGCCGACGCGGTCGCCGAGGGTGCCGAAGAGGATCAGCAGGGAGGCGGCGACGAGGGGGTAGGCGTCGACGATCCACAGCAGGTCGACGGCGCCGGGCTTCAAGTCCTCGGTGAGCGCGGGGACGGCGACGTGCAGGACGGTGGCGTCGAGGGCGACGAGCAGCAGGCTGGAGCAGAGGACGGCCAGCACGGTCCAGCGTCCGGCGCCGCCGCCGTGGGCGCCGGGAACGTCCCGCGGCGGGCTCGTGGCCGTGGCCGTCCCTGACATCTACGCACCTCCCGGACTCGCGCGAGTCGACAGCGTACGCGAGTCCTCCGGATACGGACCGCGGCACTACCCGTTGCGGTGACGGCGCTACCGGTTGCGGCGGAACTTGGCCCTTCTTGTCCCCCTCTTGCCCGACTCCAGCCCATCTCTGGCCGCCCGTGGCTGTGTCGGGACCCCTCGTGTCGGAACAGGTCCGCTGACGTGCCATGATTGCCCGCTCCCGGTCCGGGAAGTCACTGGTTGAGGGCATTGCGCACGATGTGTGGCGCCGGTCACACGTCCGCGCCGGTGACCCCGGTCGTCCCCCAGGCGAACGGTCCGCAACGGCGCGGCGAATCTCCGATAAACGGAGGAGCGCGAAAAACAATTGACCGATTGGCCGTACTCAGATATTCCCAGAAAGCGGAAGACATGAGTCCTGAAAAGGCGGTGGGGTAAGTGCCGTTGACGACCCTGTCCACATCACATAGGCATTACAGATCCGGCCGATTGGTCAATCCACGGCAGTCGGCGATGTAGCGTCGATTCCGTGCGTACCGAAGAGAGACGTCCGCAGGGAGCGGAGCGTCCGACCACACACAGCGGCTGGCGGCCGCGTATGACCAGGACCCGGCTGTGGCTGTTCTGGTCGTCGCTGGCCGTCTACGCGGCGATCGTCGCGGCCGTGGTGACCACGTCGTGGCTGGTGCACCTCGACTGGCAGCTGATGCTCTTCCGGCCGTACAAGCAGTGGCCGGAGTTCCACGCCTTCCTGGACTACTTCGTGGTGCTCGGGCAGCGCGCCCCCACCGCCGTCGCCGTGCTGGCCTGGCTGGGCTGGCGCTCCTGGCGGCAGCACACCCTGCGCCCGCTGTTCATGCTGGCGGGCTCGCTGCTCCTGCTGAACCTCACGGTCGGCGCGGCGAAGATCGGCATGGGCCGGCTCGGCCCGCACTACGCCACCCAGATCGGCTCGAACGAGATGTGGGCCGGCGGCGATATATTCCCTTCGGGTCACACCGCGAACGCCGTCGTGACCTGGGGCGTCGTGGCCTATCTGGCGACGACGCCGGGGGCCCGCAGGACCGCCTCGGTGGTCTGCGCGATGGTGGCGCTGGGGGTCGGCGGCACGACCGTCTACCTCGGCACGCACTGGCTCAGCGACGTGCTGCTCGGCTGGGTCGCCGGCCTGCTCGTGCTGCTGGCCCTGCCCTGGTTCG
>NZ_JACBXC010000831.1 GCF_013870535.1 Streptomyces phytophilus
GCCTGATCGCGTCGTCGGCGTGCGGCACCCGGATCCACGCCTGCACCGGCAGCCCGGCCGGGGCGCAGGGCCGAGGGCTTGGGCTGGAGCAGCGGCATGGAACGGACTCCTCAGCAGGGGTGGCCGTGCGGGTCGACCAGGGGGGCGATGAGCCCCAGCAGTTTTTCACGCTGCTTTTCGGACAGCGGCTCCAGCACGTCCGCGGCGGCGGCGAGGCGCGCCCGGTGCAGCTCGGCGAGCGCCGTCCGCCCTGCCTCGGTGGTCTCGATACGGATCACGCGCCGGTTGGCCGGGTCGGGCACGCGCCGGACCAGGCCGCCCGCCTCCAGCGCGTCCACGTGCGTGGTGACCGCGCGGGGCACGACGCCGAGGCGCTCGGCGAGGTCCGCCATCCGCGGCGGCTCCTCGTGGCGCTCCAGGGTGCGCAGCAGCCGCGACTGGGCGGGCGTGATGCCCAGCGGCTTGAAGTAGTGCTTCTGCGCGTAGTGGATCCGGCGGGTGAGCAGCAGGAGCTGCTCGGCCAGCTGGCCGGTCACGTCTGCGGGGGGCGGGGGCGACTGGGACACGCCCCGAGCGTATCAGGAGCATATTCATTGTGCATATAGGTAACAATGAGCTACCCTCCCTTAAGCCGTCATAATTTCCTAGGAGGCCCATGCCGCACGATCCACTCGACGGGTGGACACCCCCGCCCTCCGATCCGGAGCAGCCCGCCCAGGTGTGCCGGATCCTCGCGCTCTTCCGCCCGTACCGCGGCCGCCTCGCCGTGGTCGGGCTGCTGGTGGCCGCGTCCTCGCTGGTCTCGGTCGCCTCGCCGTTCCTGCTCCGCGAGGTCGTCGACACCGCCCTGCCCGAGGGCCGCACCGGGCTGCTCAGCCTGCTCGCGCTCGGCATGGTCGGCGTCGCCGTGCTCGGCGGCGTCTTCGGCGTGCTCCAGACCCTCATCTCCACCACCGTCGGCCAGCGCGTCATGCACGACCTGCGCACCGCCGTCTACGCCCAGCTGCAGCGCATGCCGCTGGCGTTCTTCACCCGCACCCGCACCGGCGAGGTGCAGTCCCGCATCGCCAACGACATCGGCGGCATGCAGGCGACGGTGACGACCACCGCCACCTCGCTGGTCTCCAACCTCACCAGCGTCATCGCCACCGTCGTCGCCATGCTCGCGCTCGACTGGCGGCTGACCGTCGTCTCGCTGCTCCTGCTGCCGCTCTTCGTCTGGATCGCCCGCCGCGTCGGCCGCGAGCGCAAGAAGATCACCACGCTGCGGCAGAAGCAGATGGCCGCCATGGCCGCGGGCGTGACCGAGTCGCTGTCCGTCAGCGGCATCATGCTCGGCCGCACCATGGGCCGCTCCGACAGCCTCACCCGCGACTTCACCGACGAGTCCGAGAGCCTGGTCGACCTGGAGGTACGGGCCAACATGGCCGGCCGCTGGCGGATGGCCACCATCGGCGTCGTCATGGCCGCCATGCCCGCCGTCATCTACTGGACCGCCGGCCTGGCCTCCGGCGGCGCGGGGCAGGCCGTGTCCATCGGCACCGTCGTCGCCTTCGTCTCGCTGCAGCAGGGCCTCTTCCGGCCCACCGTCAGCCTGCTCTCCACCGGCGTGCAGATGCAGACCTCGCTCGCCCTCTTCCAGCGCATCTTCGAATACCTCGACCTGCCCGTCGACATCGCCGAGCCCGAGCGCCCCGTGCGGCTGGACAAGCCCCGCGGCGACGTGCGCTTCGAGAACGTCGACTTCGCGTACGAGCCCGGGCAGCCGACGCTGCGCGACGTCGCCCTCACCGTGCCCGCCGGCAGCAGCCTGGCCATCGTCGGCCCCACCGGCGCCGGCAAGTCCACCCTGGGCTACCTGGTGCCGCGGCTGTACGACGTCACCGGCGGCCGGGTCACCATCGACGGCACCGACGTGCGCGACCTCGACTTCGACTCGCTCGCCCGCGCGGTCGGCGTCGTCGCCCAGGAGACGTACCTCTTCCACGCCTCCGTCGCCGACAACCTGCGCTTCGCCCGGCCGGACGCCACCCACGCCGAGATCGAGGCCGCCGCCCGCGCCGCGCAGATCCACGACCACATCGCCGCCCTGCCCGACGGCTACGACACCCTCGTCGGCGAGCGCGGCTACCGCTTCTCCGGCGGCGAGAAGCAGCGCCTGGCCCTCGCCCGCACCATCCTGCGCGACCCGCCGGTGCTCATCCTCGACGAGGCCACCAGCGCCCTGGACACCCGCACCGAGCGTGCGGTGCAGGAGGCGGTCGACGCGCTGGCCGAAGGCCGTACGACCATCACCATCGCGCACCGGCTCTCCACGATCCGCGACGCCGACCAGATCGCCGTCCTGCACGACGGCCGGATCGCCGAACTCGGCACGCACGAGAAGCTGATGGCCGCCGGCGGCCGGTACGCGGCGCTGGTGCGGCGCGATCTCGACACGAACGGGACCGCGCACGCGAACGGGGCGGGGAACGGGAACGGGACCGGCGCGAGCGCGGTGGCGGAGGGCGCGTCGGTGGCGGTCTGAGCCGCGCCGGCTCCGGGCCCGTACTACGGTGGCGCCATGGGTGTGCTGACGGCCGTGCGCGGCGACATCACCGAGCAGCAGGTCGACGCGGTGGTCAACGCCGCCAACTCCTCGCTGCTGGGCGGCGGGGGCGTCGACGGCGCCATCCACCGCAAGGGCGGCAAGAGCATCGTGCAGGAGTGCCGGGAGCTGCGCGCCACCGCCTACCCGGACGGCCTGCCCGAGGG
>NZ_JACBXC010000832.1 GCF_013870535.1 Streptomyces phytophilus
CCCGGCGGCGCGGAAGCAGCGCGGCGCGAACGCGCAGCCCGGGCCGGGGGCGAGCAGCGACGGCGGGCTGCCCGGGATGGTGTGCAGGGGGACGCCGGGGTCGTCGTCGAGCCGCGGCAGCGAGTCGAGCAGCCCGCGGGTGTACGGGTGCGCGGGGCGGGCGAACAGCTCGTCCACCGGCGCCTGTTCCGCCGGCCGGCCCGCGTACATCACCAGCACCTCGTGCGCGACGCGCGCGACCACCCCCAGGTCGTGGGTGATCATCACGACGCCGAGGCCGCGTTCGTCCTGGATCCGGGCGATCAGCTCCAGGATCTGGGCCTGCACGGTGACGTCGAGCGCGGTGGTCGGCTCGTCCGCGATGAGCAGGTCCGGCTCGCACGCGAGCGCCATGGCGATCATGACCCGCTGGCGCATGCCGCCGGAGAACCGGTGCGGGTGGTCGGCGGCCCGGCGGGCGGGCTCGGGGATGCCGACCTCGCCGAGCATCTCCACCGCCCGGCGGCGGGCGGCGCGGCGGCCGGCGCCGAAGTGCACGCGGTACGCCTCGGCGATCTGCTCGCCCACCGTGTAGTAGGGGTGCAGGCTGGACATCGGGTCCTGGAAGATCATCGCCATCCGGCGCCCGCGCAGCTTCGCCAGCTCCCGGTCGGGGAGCCCGCGCAGCTCGCGGCCGGCCAGTTCGACGGACCCGCTGACCTCGGCGCCGCGGTGCAGCCCCAGCACGGCCAGGGACGTCACGGACTTCCCCGACCCGGACTCGCCCACGATGCCGAGAGTGCGGCCGGCCCGTACGGTGAAGTCGATGCCGTCGACTGCCCGTACGGGCCCGGCGGCGGTCGGGAACGCGACCTTCAGGTCGCGTACGCGCAGCAGCGGCGGCTCGCCCGCCCGGTCGCCGCCCCCGGCGGCCGTGGTGGTGGAGGCAGTGCCCATGTTCAGTACCTCACCCTCGGGTCGACGACCGCGTAGAGGATGTCCACGACGAGGTTCGCCGCCACGATGAAGAAGGCCGCCAGCAGCGTGACCCCGAGGATCACCGGCTGGTCGGAGCGTTGGAGTGCGTCGAAGAAGAGCCTGCCGACGCCGGGGATGCCGAAGATGCTCTCGGTGATCACGGCGCCGGCGAGCAGCCCGCCGAGGTCCATGCCGAAGATGGTCAGCACCGGGGTCATGCCGGAGCGCAGCCCGTGCTTGACCACGACGGCGCGCTCGGGCATGCCCTTGGCGCGCGCGGTGCGGATGTAGGGCTGCGCCATGGCCTCGATCATCGAACTGCGGCTCTGCCGCGCGTACATCGCGGCGTACAGCAGTGCCAGCGCGGTCCACGGCAGCAGCAGGTTCGCGGCCCAGTCGAGCGGGTCGTCGGTCAGCGCGGCGTACTCGGGGTACGGCAGCACGCCGGCGACGCGGACCACGCCGTGGATGAGCACCACCGCGGTGAAGTACACCGGCAGCGACGCGGCGGCCACGGCGCCGACCATCAGGGTGCGATCGGTGCGCGTGCCCTTGCGCAGGGCCGCGGTGATGCCCGTACCGAGGCCGAGGACCAGCCACATGAGCGCGGCGCCGAAGGCCAGCGACGCGGAGACCGGCAGCCGGTCGGTGAGCAGGTCCCACACGGGCAGGGAGTACTCGTAGGAGTAGCCGAAGCAGGGGAAGCCGCACTGGAGCGCGTGCGGCCCCTCGCCCAGCTCGCGGCCCGCGAAGATGCCGGTGAGGTAGTCGGTGAACTGGCGCCACAGCGGCTCGTCGAGCCCCATGGAGTGGCGCACCTCGGCGAGCCGTTCGGGGGTGCAGGTCTTGCCGCACGCCGCGGCCGCGGGGTCGGCGGGCAGCAGGTAGAAGATGGTGAAGGTGACGAGGCAGATGGCCAGCATGACGCCGGCGACGCCCACGAGCCGGCGGGCGAGGTAGAGGATCACGCGCGGTCTCCCCGGGGGTCGAGGGTCTCCCGGAGGGTGTCGGCGAGGACGGTGAACGCCAGCACGGCCAGGAAGAGGAAGGCGCTGGGGATGACGAAGTACATGGGGTCGGTCTCGTAGAAGGAGACCGCCTCGGAGATCATCTGGCCCCAGGAGGAGGTCGGCGGCTGGACGCCGACGCCGAGGAAGCTGAGCGCGGCCTCGGTGCTGATCATCCCGGGGATCAGCAGGGTGGTGTACGCGATGACGGGGCCCGAGACGTTCGGCAGGATCTCCCGGGTGACGATCCGCCAGGCCCCGAAGCCGCCGGCACGGGCGGCGTCGACGTACTCGCGGTGCTTGACCGACAGCGTCTCGCCGCGCACGACGCGCGCGATGCCGGGCCACCCGAAGATGCCGATCACCCCGGTCATCAGCAGCACGCGGTTGACGTCCTGGGCCACCGACATCATCGCGATCATGAAGATGAGGGACGGGAAGGACATCGTGAGGTCCATCAGCCGGCTGAGCACGGTGTCGACCCGGCCGCCGAAGTAGCCGGCCGCGATGCCCGCGGCGGTGCCCACGACGACCACGATGGCGGTGGCCGCGAAGGAGATGAACAGGGAGACCTGCCCGCCGTGGACGACCCGCGCGAACAGGTCGCGGCCGGTCACCGGCTCCACGCCCAGCCAGTGTTCGGCGCCGATCCCGCCGAGCGGGCCCTTGGGCAGGCCGCCGAGGTACGGGTCGACGGCCGTCTTGTCGAACTCCGTCGGGGACCAGCCGCCGAGCGCGCTGAGCAGCGGCGCGGCGGCGGCCATGAAGACCAGGAGGGCGACGACGACG
>NZ_JACBXC010000833.1 GCF_013870535.1 Streptomyces phytophilus
CGGTTCGGTCTCGGCGGCGGGGGCGGAGCGGGTGCGGCGGTCGCTCGGGCAGGCATGGCGAGCGCTCCTTCCGGTGGGGGACGGACGGGGACGGCGGTGCCCGGGGCGAGGTGCTCGCATGCTTGCGGGGGGAAGGGGCGCGCGTGCGTGCTGCCGTCAGTATTCGGGCACGTGTGCCCTGGCATCGTGGACCCGGCTCCGGGAGCCCCACCTGCCGCCACACACGCCGATCACCCCGATGGCGCCGGGAGTTCTGCCCGGCGGGAGGCATTCGGGCGAACACCGGTGCCCGGTCCGCCGGTGCCGGGCGGGGAGCGATGACTGCCGCGGCCGGCGTGCGTCTCAATGGCCGACACCACCCGATGACGACAGCCAGGAGAGACCATGCTGCTGCAGCACAAGAACGCGATCGTCTACGGAGCCGGCGGCTCCATCGGCGCCGCGGTCGCCCGCACCTTCGCCCGCGAGGGCGCCCGGGTCCACCTCACCGGCCGGCACGCGGCGAACGTCGAGTTGGTGGCGAGGGACATCACCGGGTCCGGCGGCACCGCCCACGCGGCCGTCGTGGACGCGCTGGACGAGCAGGCGGTGGAGGAGCACGCGGCCCGGGTGGCGGCGGAGGCGGGCTCCATCGACGTGAGCATCAACCTGATCACCCGCGGCGACGTCCAGGGCACCCCGCTGGTCGACATGTCCGTCCCGGACTACGTCTCCTGCGTCACCCGCGGCCTGACGACCAACTTCCTCACCGCCCGCGCCGCGGGCAGGCGGATGGCGGAGCAGGGCTCCGGAGTCATCCTGGCGCTCAACAGCGGCTCGTCCCACACCAGCCCGATGATGGGCGGCACCTGCCCCGCGGACGCGGCGATCGACACCCTCATCCGCTCCCTCGCCCAGGAACTCGGCCCCCGCGGCGTCCGCACCGCCGGCCTGTGGGCCGCCGGCGTCCCGGAGACCCTCACCCCGCAGAAGCTCGGCGCGGTCAACCCCGCGATGGCCACCCCGGAAGCCCTCGGCGGCGTCCTCGACACCCTCGACGGCCTCCGCATGCTCCCGGCCTCCCCGCGCCTGAAGGAGATCGCCGACCTGGCCGCCTTCCTCGCCTCCGACCGGGCGGGCGCGATCACCGGCACCTGGATCAACGCCACGGCGATGTTCCCGAGCTGACCGGTTGGCCGGGACCGGGGCGCCTTCTTCCGGCTTCCGGCCCCGGCGCCCGGCCCTCCGGCCGGTGGCCGGGCGGGGTCAACGGGTGCGCAGAAGTTCCGTGTTGCGGTCCGTCTCCAGGCCCGACAGGGCGCGGCGGCGGGCGGAGTGGGGGGCGTTCAGGGCCAGTTCGCGGTAGAGCGACGCCAGGCCCGCCTGGTCGAGTTCCGCACCGTCCGCGCGGTACGGGGCCGCCGACTCGATCAGCGTCGTGAACAGCGACAGCGTCCCGTCGCCGTTGTCGGCCAGCTCCACCACGCGGGCGAGCTGGGGGAAGTCCACGTGCGAGGCCGTGGTGACCTCCCACAGCCCGCCGGCGGCGTCCCCGTGCGGGGTGATCTCGTTGCGGTGGCTGTGCCCGTTCACCCACGCGACCACGTTGCGGTGGGCCAGCAGCACGTCCAGCAGCTCCGCCCCCGTGTGCCGCTGGTCGTCCGGCCGGAAGGGGTCGGGCGTCGTGTTGTTCATCGACTTGCTGGTGTGGTGGCTGAAGACGACGACGTACGAGCCCGCGTGCTCCGTCAGCTTCCGCTCCAGCCAGCGCAGTTGCGCCGTGCCCAGCGAGCCGCGGTAGTCGCCGCCCTGGTCGGTGGTGTCCAGGCTGATGCCGACGACGCCCGGACCGGCCTCGCCGAGCACGAAGTCGTAGTACAACTCGCCGGAGGCGCGGTGGGCCTCCTTGTAGCCGTGCCCCACGGGCCCCGCCCCGGCGAACCGCTCCTGGAGGTGGGCCGCCGCGTACTCCTGCGACGTGAACGGCACGCGCCGCTCGTCCGCCGTGACCGTACGCATCAGATGCCGCTGCGTGCGCAGCATCTCGGCGAACGCCTCGCCCCGCGGGTCGGTGCCCGCGCGCAGGGAGTCGAACAGCGGCCCGGCGACGGACTCCGGCAGCGCCATCAGCTTCCGGTCGCCGGCCGCGTACTCGGCGAAGTACGGCTGGCGGGGCGCGTAGCAGCCGCCGGGCAGCAGGTCGTGGTTGCCGACGGTGGAGTACCACGGCAGGTGCAGCCCGGGGCTGGTGACCTCCCTGATCGCCGCTTCGAGGAAGCCGTCCAGGCGCGGGAAGCCGAGCGCCTTGTCGGCGTCGCGCAGCCGGCTCTCCGGGTGCCAGTAGCGGTCGACGCCGCTGTTCTGCACGCCCTCGTACGACCTCGGGTCACCGCTGTTGGGCACGATCCGCCCGCCGCTCATCGCGGTGAGGTACCACTCCAGCTCCAGGCCGTTGTTGTTGTCCGTGTTGTCGCCGGTGGTCACGGCGCAGCCGAGCGCGAGCCCGGTGGCGGGCCCGGCGGTCAGCGAGTTGACGCGTTCGATGAGCGCGACGGCGCCCGGCACGCTCAGCGCCTCCTGCGGGCGCCAGCCGTCGCCCTCGCGCTCGCGGAAGTACTCCGAGCGCAGCGGCGTCTGCACGTCCACGATGTGCAGGTCGGTGAGCTGGACGAAGGCGGCGAGCGCGGTCCTGGTGTCCTCCCGGCGCGGGCCGGCGGCGCCCAGTTCCGCGCGGACGACCCGGGGCCAGCCCGCGCCCTCCGTCAGCTG
>NZ_JACBXC010000834.1 GCF_013870535.1 Streptomyces phytophilus
ACGACGCCGCCGGGGGCACACGGCCCGTACGACACGGCCCGTACGAAGCGCCTCAGCGTCCGTCGGGCTCCGCCCACCACGAGAGATGGGCCGCGGCCTGCGCCGCCGGCTCGATGATCTCCCAGCCCTCGGCGATCAGCCCGCCGTCGACCCGCCAGATGTCGACCACCGTGATCTCCGGCCCGCCCCCGGGGAGCCACCGCCGGGAGTGCATGACGACGTGGTCGCCCTCGGCCAGCAGGTGGTGGATCTCGACCTGCATCCCGGCCAGCGGGGTGAGCGCCGCCTCGACGGCGGCCAGCCACCCCGCCTTGTCCGAGGTGGTCGCGTCGGGCCGGTGGTGGACGAAGCCGTCGCTCAGCAGCGGCGCGAGGCCGTCGGAGCTGCCCGTCTCGATCAGCTCCGCGAGTGCCCGTCCGATGACTGCCTTGTTGTCTGTGCTCATGCGGCGCAGTCTTTCCGCGGTCGCGGCGGCTGTCGATGACATGGCATTTCATGGCGCGCGGCGCCGCGGTGCGTACCCTCGGCGAACGTGCACACCATCGGCGACCTCCTCCGGCAGTGGCGGCACCGCCGGCGGCTCAGCCAGCTCGACCTCGCCATCGCCGCGGACGTCTCGGCCCGCCACGTCAGCCTGATCGAGACGGGCAAGACCAACCCGAGCGCCGACATGGTGCTCCGGCTCGCCGACCGGCTGGCCGTGCCGCTGCGCGAGCGTAACCGGCTGCTCATCGCCGCCGGGTTCGCGCCCCGGTACCCCGAGCGGCCGCTCGACGACGAGGCGCTGGCGGCGGCCGGGGTCGCGGTCGCCCGGGTGCTGCACGCCCACGAGCCGTACCCCGCGGTGGCCTTCGACCGCCGGTGGAAC
The DNA here is from genome assembly GCF_013870535.1 of Streptomyces phytophilus. Lineage (GTDB taxonomy): Bacteria > Actinomycetota > Actinomycetes > Streptomycetales > Streptomycetaceae > Streptomyces > Streptomyces phytophilus. Next base: position 869 of record NZ_JACBXC010000834.1, read on the forward strand.
ATCGTGCGGACCAACCGCGCGGTGGAGCCGTTTTTCGACGGCGTCGACCCCGCCCTGCTCCGGCCGCCGGTCAACCTCGTACGGCTGGGCCTCGACCCGCGCGGCTTCGCCCCGATGGTGGTCAACCTGGACGACGTACGCGCGGTCTTCCGCACCCGGATCAGCCGCCAGCTCGCCACCGCACCCGACCCCGAACTCACCGCGCTCTACGAAGAGCTGCTGGAGCCGGGCGCCGAGGACCCGACGGGGCGGACGGCCGCGTCCGACGTCGTGATCCCGATGATCCTCCGCGTGGCGGGGCGGGAGCTGCGGCTGTTCTCCACGATCACCACGTTCGGTACGCCGATGGACGTCACGCTCGCCGAGGTCGCGATCGAGTCGTACTACCCGGCGGACGCCAGGACGGCCGCCCACTTCGAGAACCCGGGCACCCGGCCCCGCTTCCCGTGACCGGTTCCGCGGCCCGGATTCCGCAGAGTGACCGGTCAGGTACGGGCCGCTGCGCTAGCATCGGCGCAGGTGCCGCGGGTGACTCCGCGGCTGGTGGGGGGAGTTCCGGGGCCGGGCCGCGACGGGTGCGCGGCGGAAGCAGGCTCCCCTGTCGGTCGGCTGGGGGGTAGCTGCATGCCGTTAGGGGCTCTGGGGGATCGCCACGGCGTCGCCGCACATCTCACGGATCTCGCGGAGGAACCCGGACTCGCGTCCCGGCGTGACGAACTCACCGCCCTGGCCGACGCGTTACGCGGCATCGGCACCAGCGACCTGGAGCCCTGGACGGAGCTGGACCTCATCGCGGCCTACGCCAGGCCCGAGTCGGTCCACGAGGCGCTGCGTCCGCCGCCGCAGCCGCGGTACCTCGCCTGGGTGGAGGCGGCCCTCGGCGCCCTGGTGTTCGTGCCGCTGCTGCTCACGTGGTTCGGCCTGACCCGGGCGTCCAGCGCGTACGACGCGCTGACCGACGCCGATCCCGAGCAGGCCGAACGCCCCTTTCTGCAGCTCTGGCAGACGGGGTTCGAGGGCCACCTCACCGGCTGGTTCACCTTCGGGCACGTGGTCGCCTCCGCCACCGCGGTCATCGCCTGCCTGCTGCTCCTCGCCCTGCTGCACGGCTGGGGCCGCGCCGCCGCCGACCGTGCGGAGGAGGCCGCGCGCAACGACGGCGACCGGCTGCTCGCCCGGCTGCTGCCGGTGCTCACCCGGGCCCAGCTCCTGCTCAACGAGGAGCGGTTCGGCTCACCGGCGCGCTTCGCCGCGGAGCTGGGCAAGTCGGCCACCCACCTCAACAGGCTGACCAGCAAGGCCGTCACCACGCAGGAGCGGCTGGAGAAGGCGTCCGAGCAGGTCGGCGAAGCCGTACGCGGCGCGGAGCGCCGGCTGGCGAGCGTCGACGCCGCCGTGGCGCCGCTGGAGCAGGCGACCGAGGGCGTCGCGAAGGCGGTGCTCGCCAGCGGGGACCAGGTGAACGGCGCGCTCGGCGACGTACGCGCGGTCAACGGCGAGATCCGCGACCGGCTCGACCGGGCGGGCGAGCGGGTCGAGGACGCCGTCACCGTCCTGGCCGCGTCCCAGCGGTCGTTCACGACGAGCACCGAGCTGGCGGCGGACGTCACCGGGCAGAGTCTGGCGCGGCTCGGGGAGGTGGCGGAGCAGGCCGCCCTGGCGGTCGCCGCGTCGCAGGACACGGCCCGCCGGATCGCCGAGCAGACCGACGCGCTGCACGCGATGGCGCAGAGCGTCGGCGAGCTGGCCGCTGCGGTACCCCCCGTGCCCGCACCCGTGCCGACCGTGCCCCTGACCGCGCCGATCTCCGACCTGCACCCCGGCGACGGCGTCCGCGACGATCCACGTGATGATCCACGTGACGACCCACGTGAC
>NZ_JACBXC010000835.1 GCF_013870535.1 Streptomyces phytophilus
ACGTACCCCACGTGCGCGAGCGCCTGCTTGAGCAGGTGGCCCTGGCCGCCGGGCATCTCCTGCTGCACCACCGGCGAGGCCGCCTCCTGCGGCGTGAACCAGACGAAGTCCAGCGCGTCCTGCCGCGGCCGGCAGTCGCCCGCCACCGGCACGATGTACGCCAGGGACACCGCGTGCTGCCGCGGGTCGTGGTACGGCGTGATGCCGTGGGTCGGGAAGTACTCGGCGATCGTGAACGGCTGCGGCGACGACGGCACCCGCGGCAGCGCCACCGGGCCGAGGTCCTTCTCCAGATGCCGCAGCAGCGCGTCCCTGACCCGCTCGTGGTGCAGCACCCGGCCGGAGACCAGCGCGCGGCTCACCGCGCCGTCCGGGCCGATCCGCAGCAGCAGGCCGACGTGCGTGACCTCGCCCCGGTCGTCGACGCGGACGGGCACCGCGTCGACGTAGAGGACCGGCATCCGTGCGCGCGCCGACTCCAGCTCCTCGGGAGCCAGCCAGCCGGGTGTGGTTTCGGTCAAGTCAGCCATTGGCCGATCTTACGCCGAACCCTCACCCGGAGTGCACGCCCACCTCGTGGAGCGAATAGCCGTGCTCGGTACCCCGCTGCACTCCGGCGATCCGGACATGGCGCGCCTCCGTGGCGTCGAACGTGGCGGTGTCGAGGCCGCCGTCGCCGCTCTCCGTCGCCCACACCGTGCGCCAGGCGTTGCCGTCCGCGGAGACCTCCACCCGGTACGCCTTCGCGTACGCCCGCTCCCAGTCGAGCGTGACCCGGCCGATCGTGCGGCTCTCGCCGAGGTCGAGCCGCAGCCACTGGTCGTCGCTCCACTTGCTGGCCCAGCGGGTGGAGCGGTCGCCGTCGACGGCGCGCTCGGGGGCGTAGCTCGTCAGCAGGCTGAACTCGGTGGAGCTGGCGGTGGCGGCGGCGCCCGCGGCGAGGTTCGCCGGCTTCTCGTGGCCCTGGGCGGCGCCCCAGGTGGTCAGGTAGGACTCGGCGCCGGCCATCAGGTCCTCGACCACGTCGCCGCCGCCGTGCAGCCGCATCTGCTCGATCCAGTCGGGTACGAGGCCCGCGTGCGCACCGCCGTCGGTGTTGAAGTCCCACGTGCGCTCGCCGGTGACCTGCCGGTCGAGGACCGAGCCGCCGTCGGCGCTCGTGAAGGGGTACTCGACCTTGTCGGGGGCGTCCGCGCCGCGGGGCGCGGGCCAGCCGCCGACGCCGTTCATGTCGGTGCCGTAGCCGTAGCCGGCCCCGTACTTGTCGCGCAGCTCCGCGCCGCGCCGGCCCTGCTCGACGAAGTCCTCGGCGGCGTTCATGTACTGCGCGGAGAAGCCGCCGAGGCGGTAGAGCCGCTCGGTCCAGTCCAGGTCCATCCAGCTGTGGCTGGAGATGACGCCCGGATACGACTCCGACTCCAGGATGTCCAGCGCCCGGCCGGCGGCCTTGACGCTCATGTGGTCCAGCTCCAGCATCATGTTGCGTTCCATCATCCCGCGCACCGCGTACTCGCCCAGCCCGCTCAGGCCGCGGGTGTTGCACCGGGCCTGCTGGTCGTACGAGGGGACGGACACCCCCGCGGGCAGCAGCTTCGCCATCTCCGCGGGCGCGTCCGCCAGGCCGATGGGGTTGTCCTGCTGCCGGCCGGTGCACTTCTCGGTGGTCCAGAACGTGCCGGTGGACAGGAACTGCCCGATGTTGACCGCCGCGCCGATCGTGCCGGAGTCGAAGCGCACGCCGCACAGCGCGTTGTCGAACTTGTGGCACAGGAACATGCTGCGCACACCCATGCCGTACAGCTCGTCCAGACCGCGGTCGATGTCGCCCTTGTCGCACTGCGCGACGCCCAGCACCTGCTTGCAGCCGAACGGCTCGGAGGTCTCCACGCCCAGCACCACGGCGAGCTTGCCCTGGGCGACCACCGCGCGCGCCTGCTCGGCGTCGGTGACGATACGGAACCAGCCGCGGCCGGCGCCGCCGTACATGGCGTCGACGTAGTCCTGCATCTCGTAGGTCTTCTCGGCCTGCAGCCGGATCGAGTCCATCTCGTCGCAGCCGCGGTCCTTGGCCGGGTAGATGGAGCAGAGCAGGCCGTTGGTGACGAGGTCCTGCACCAGGACCCGCTGCCCGCCGCGCCAGGCGCGCTCCAGCCAGGCGTAGTAGTTCTGCTGGTGGCTGAGCGAGTCGTTGGCGGGCCAGTGCTCGAACGTCGGCCAGCCGACCGGGTCGTGGTGGCCGTCGGCGCCGCCGGTGACGTTCTCGAAGAGGGCGAGCGCGCCGTCCGGGTAGTGCTCGGGGCAGTCCTTCAGCGCCTCGGTCACGCCCTGCTGGTCGAACGGCTTGCCGCAGATGATCCGGCCGCCGAAGCCCTCGTTGGACATCACGTGGTTGTGCGCGTCGACGAAGCCGCGCACGTCGCCCTGGGCGTCGGTGCCGCGGAACGGCTCGCCGGCGACGTTCACCCCGGAGTCCGGGGCGGGCCGCGCCACGGGGTCCCACCAGTCGTTCGCCGCCGCGGCGGTGCCCGGCCCGGTGCCGAGCGCCGTCAGGACGGCGAAGAGGACCGTGACGAGGCTGATCAGGCCGGCCTTGCGCAGGTACGGCTGTCGGGTCATGGGGTCCCGCCTCCGGTGGCGCGAAAAGGTGAGGAACTTTTCTACGACTGAGTAACCAGAGGATCGCCGCGGATCGACACCCCGTCAAGACACGGGGGAGCGCTTTCCTGCCGCGTACTCGACAA
>NZ_JACBXC010000836.1 GCF_013870535.1 Streptomyces phytophilus
CCCCACCAGCGGCCGGGTGGCCAGCCCCGGGGTCGGCGGGAACGTCGCGCGGCACAGCCCCACCGCCCGCCCCACCTGGGCCAGATGGACGCAGGAGGCGCTGTCCGTCTCGTACACGGAGGCGGGCGTGAACCCGGCGCGGATGCAGGCCGCGGCGAAGCAGTCGCCGAAGCAGCCGTCGCCGGGCACGTCGGTCCAGCTCTCCCCCGCCAGGTCGCGCAGCTCGATCTGGCGGTTCCCGGCAAGCCGGTGTTCGGCGGCGAGCATGACGAAGACGGGGTCGGTGCCGACGTTCTGCCACACGAGCCGGTCGGTCAGCGGCGGGCGGCTGTCGCCGCAGACGCCGATCAGGGCGAAGTCCAGCCGCCCTTCCGCGACCATGCCGGCCAGTTCGCGCACGGACCAGCGGGTGTACGTCGTCACGGGGGTGGCCGGGTGCGCCGTGGCGACCCGGTCGATGAGGCCGCCGAGCAGCGGGCCGTGGGTGCCGCCCAGCCGGAAGCGCGGCATCCCGCCCCACGCGCGGGCGAACCGCACCGCGTCCTGCTGCAGTTCGAGCACGCCGGGCAGCAGCACCCGGGCGCGGTCGAGGACGAGCTCGCCGAGCGCCGTCGGGCGTACGCCGTGCCTGCCCCGGTCGAAGAGCGGGCCGCCGAGTGCGCGTTCGATGCGCTTCAACTGCGCGCTGAGCGCGGGCTGGGCGAGCCCGAGCGCGGTGGCGGCCCGGGTGAGGCTGCCTTCCTCGGCAATGGCCCGAATGGTCTTCAGGTGCCGCAACTCCAGGTCCATGCGGTCAGCTTGCGGTCCTGCGGCGGCCCCGGCAACCTTTTGGTCCGGACCAATGTCGAGGAGGGTGAACACGAGGTGTCCGCTGACCCCGTCCCCATGCACCGGCTGGAGGTCCCCGCCCCGGAGGTCCTCCCCTTCGCCCTCGGGTCGTTCGACTCGATCGGGCCCCTGTCGCGCGCCGGGTTCCCGCACCGGCACACGTTCCACGAGATCGTCTACGTACGCGCCGGCAGCGGCCACCACGTGGTCGACCAGCGCAGGTGGCCGATCGCCCCGCCGCACCTGGGCATCGTCACCCCGGGGCAGGTCCACCACTGGGAGGGGGCGGCCGGCCTCGACGGCTGGGTGATGATCTTCACCGAGGACTTCCTGCTGCCCACCCCCGAGGACCGGCACCGGCTGCGCGAGCTGTCCCGGATCTCCTGGCTCAGCCCCGACCCCCGCTCCGCGGGGATCCTCGGGGCGCTCTTCGCGGAGATGCGGCGGGAGTACGCCGGGCGGGCCCCCGGCTTCATCAGCGTGCTCCAGTCGTACCTGCACGTCCTGCTGATCCGCGCGGACCGGCTGTCCCGGACGGCGCGCACGGCACCGGAGGGCGGCGAGGGCGCCGCGGGGCCGGCGGCGGGCCGGGCCGCGGAGATCGCCCGGCGCTTCGACCGGCTGCTGGCCGAACCCGGGCCCGCGGTGGCCGAGTTGTCCGTGCGCGGCTGCGCGGCGAGCGTGGGCGTGTCGGTGGGCTACCTGAACGAGGCGGTCAAGCGGGTCACCGGACTCACCCCCGGCCATCTGATCCGGCAGGCGCAGGCCCGCGAGGCCAAGCGGCTGCTGGCCGCGACCGATCTGACCGTACGCCAGGTGGCCCGGCTGGCCGGGTTCTCCGACCCCGCGTACTTCAGCCGGTTCTTCCGCCGGGAGACCGGCAGCAGTCCCGGCGACTTCCGCCGCGGCACCCGTGCGGATCACCACGATCGCCGGATTCTGTCCATCGACTGCCCCGGCACGTCCGAATAGCGTCACTGGCGCCCCGCTGAGCGGCGCCACCGCGCCGCCCGGGACCCGGGGTTCACGCCCCCACTCCCCCGACCGAGGAGCCGTGATGCCGTGACAGACCAGGACAAGTCCGCTCCGGACCAGGCCGCAGAGCCGCAGGAGAAGTCCGGGATCCGCCGCAAGGACCTGCTCAAGGCCGCGCTCGTCGCCGCGCCGCTGCCGCTGCTCGTCGGCAGCGCCGCCCCCGTCCTCGCCCGCGACCAGGCCGCCTCCGGCGTCGAGCTGACCCCGACGCCGGAGGCGTGCGACCCCGGGGACCCGCCGACGCGGCAGCAGACCGAGGGCCCGTACTTCAAGCCCAACTCCCCGCAGCGCACCTCGCTGGTCGAGCCGGGCACGCCGGGCACCCGGCTGACCGTGAGCGGTTACGTCTTCGGGCTCACCTGCCAGCCGATCCCGAACGCGCTGCTGGACTTCTGGCAGGCGGACGTGAACGGCGCGTACGACAACTCCGGCTACCGCTTCCGCGGCCACCAGTACAGCGACGCGCAGGGCCGGTTCAGCCTGCAGACGATCGTGCCGGGCCTGTACCCGGGCCGCACGCGGCACATCCACGTCAAGGTGCAGGCGCCGAACAACCCGATCCTGACGACGCAGCTCTACTTCCCGAACGAGCCCCGGAACAACACCGACACGATCTTCCACCCGTCGCTGCTCATGACGGTGCGGGACGTGGCCGGCGGCAAGGAGGGCACGTTCGACTTCGTGCTCAACGTCCGGCAGAACCCGGACCCGCCGGACCCGCCCGGGGGCACCTGGACGTCCGGCACCTCGTACCGGCCCGGTGACACCGTCACGTACGGCGACGTCACCTACCGCTGCCTCCAGGCGCACACCGCCTCCCCCGGCTGGGAGCCGCCGAACGTGCCCGCCCTCTGGCAGGCCGCCTGAAGAACGGCGCG
>NZ_JACBXC010000837.1 GCF_013870535.1 Streptomyces phytophilus
GACGCGGTGGCCGAGGACGGCGAGCAGAGCGGGGATGACCACCAGCGCGCTGATCGCGGCGATGGCCACGACGCCGATGCCGGCGTAGGCGAAGGAGCGCAGGAAGTACTGCGGGAAGACCAGCAGGGCGGCGAGCGCCGCGACGATCGTGGCGGAGGAGAACGCGATCGTACGGCCCGCGGTCGCCACCGTGCGCCGGACGGCCGCCGGCACCTCGTCGCCCGCGGCCAGCTGCTCGCGGAACCGGCTGACCAGCAGCAGCCCGTAGTCGATGCCGAGGCCGAGGCCCAGCGCGATGGTGAGGTTGACCGAGAAGACCGAGACGTCGGTGAGGCTGCCCAGGACCCACAGCTCGGCGAACGTGCCGAAGACGGCTACCAGCCCGATGGCCAGCGGCAGCAGCGCCGCGATGAGACTGCCGAAGGCGAGGACCAGCAGCACGAGGGTGACGGGTACGGCGATCGCCTCGGCCAGCGCCAGGTCGGCGGCGACCTGGGTGGAGACGTCGTTGCTCACCGCGGCCCCGCCGCCGGCCCGCACGATGACGCCGTCGCGGGTGCCGGTGTACTCGTCGGTCAGCTCCTTGGCGTGGTCGGCCTCCTTCTCGTCGCCGCCTTCGACGTGGGCGAGGACGAGGGCCTGGCTCCCGTCCTTCGACGTCAGCCCCTCTCCGCCGCGGTCCCAGTACGACAGCACGCTGCCCACCGCGGACTGGGCCCGCAGCCCCTCGGTCACCTCCAGCCCCCGCTCGCGGGCCGCGTCCCCGCCGGGCCCCCCGGACTCGGCGGAGACGAGCAGGACCAGGTTCGTATCGCCCCCGAATCTGTCGTCGATCACCTCCTGCGCCCGGCTCGACGGCGACCCCGGATCGCTGAAGCCGCCGGCGCTGAGTTTGCCGAAGGCCCCGAAGCCGAGCGCCGCCATGGCGACGACCGCGACGGCGGCGAGCGTGAGCACGAGCCGGGTCCTGCGCAGTACGAGCTCCGCAATGCGTGTCAGCACGGTGCTCCCCTTCCCATGTTTATGGCGTTAACATTGACCCTTGCAGGTGATGTTAATGCTGTCAACATGGGGCATGATGCGACTATGAGCGAGGGCAGGAGCGGCAAGGCCGGATACCACCACGGCGACCTGCGGAACGCGCTGGTCGACGCGGCGTCGGAGCTGGCCCGCGGCGGCGGGCCCGAGGCGGTCGTGCTGCGCGAGGCGGCCCGGCGCGTCGGCGTGTCGCCGACGGCCGCGTACCGGCACTTCGCCAACCAGGCCGATCTGCTGCAGGCCGTCAAGGACGAGGGGCAGCGGCGGCTGGCGGACTCCATGGAGGAGGCGATCGCCGAGACGGAGCCGCGCCCCGGCGGCGATCCGGCCGAAGCCGCCAAGGCCCGGCTGATGGCCCTGGGCTTCGGCTACGTGCGCTTCGCCGTGACCGAACCGGGCATGTACCGCACGGCCTTCTGCCGGGCCGGCCCCGACCGGGAGAAGTGGACCGAGGAGGGCGGGGCCGCCGAGCTGCGTCCCGGCGACGCCCGCTCCTTCCGGCTGCTCGTCGGCGCCGTGGACGCCATCGACGCCGCGGGCGTGATGCGGCCGGGCTCGCGGACGGGCGCGGAGTTCGCCGCCTGGTCCTCGGTGCACGGACTCGCCATGCTGATCCTCGACGGGCCGCTGCACGACCTGCCGCCCCGTCAGCGGGAGGTGATCGTCACCCGCACGCTCACCACGATCCTCGACGGCCTCACCGTGTGACCGGCAAACGCCTTGCCCGGCACGGCGTTTCGCACTTCTCGGCGAGCCGGCGAATTGAGGTGACCACCACATGCCGCGTCTTGGTCCTGTACGGCGTACGCTGGACCGGTGCTGTTTGGCGGCATGTGGGCGATAAGGGAGCTTGGGGGTCGCCCCGGACCTGCTCGGGGTCACGACGCCGGCGGCGGCGTGTCCGGAATGGGCACATCTGGGTACGCGGTGTAGAACGGGAGTCGTGACGGCTATGGCGAAGACGAAACCCCAGCTCGAAGGCGCGCCCGCCGTCTGCGCCCCGGGGGCGGCAGCCCAGGGCAGTCGCCGGTGACCCCGGCGGACGACGCTCCGTCGCGCGCCGTACTCGGCCAGGCCGCCGACGAGAACTTCCCCGTGGCCCCGTTCTTCCTGCCCCGTGCCTGGCGCGCCGATCTCATGGCGCTCTACGGCTACGCCCGGCTCGTCGACGACATCGGCGACGGCGACCTCGCCCCCGGGGGCGCCGACGCCGCCGCGCTCGGCCTCGGCCCCGACGAGGCCGACGACCCCCTCGCGCTCCTCGACGGGCTCGAAGCCGACCTGGAGCGGGTCTTCAACCCCGGCGCCGCACCCGGCCACCCCCTGCTGCGCCGGCTGCAGCCCACCGTCCGCCGCCACCGGCTGTCCCCGCAGCCGTTCCACGGCCTGCTCCAGGCCAACCGGCAGGACCAGAAGGTCCGGCGCTACGAGACGTACGCCGAGCTGGAGGGCTACTGCGAGCTGTCCGCCAACCCGGTCGGCCGGCTCGTCCTCGCCGTGACCGGCACCGAGAGTCCCGAGCGCATCCGGCGTTCGGACGCGATCTGCACCGCTCTGCAGATCGTCGAGCACATCCAGGACGTGGCCGAGGACCTCGGCCGGGACCGCATCTACCTCCCGGCCGAGGACATGCGCCGCTTCGGCGTCACCGAAGCGGACCTCGCCCGCCCCCGCGCCGGCGAGCCGGTGCGCGCCCTGATCC
>NZ_JACBXC010000838.1 GCF_013870535.1 Streptomyces phytophilus
GGTCCCGTACCTCCGTACGCCCCTCCCGAAGGCGACGCGTCGTGAGCCGGGGTGCGGTTGTCACTGTGGTGTCCGGGCGCGTCCCCGCCGGGACCGCACATCCGTACGCCCCCGCGGGAGGCGATACGTGCTGAAACGAGATGCATGCGCCACCATGGTTACCGGACCGTAGCCGCGGGGAAGGGAGTCGAGGTGGGCGGAGAAGGCAGGGACGGGGTCAAGGTGATGGTCGTCGATGACCACCCCATGTGGCGCGACGCCGTGGCCCGCGATCTGGCCGCCGCCGGCTTCGCCGTCGTGGCCACCGCCGGGGACGGGCCGCAGGCGGTGCGGCGGGCGCGGGCCGCCGGCCCCGACGTGCTCGTGCTGGATCTCAACCTCCCCGGCCTGCCCGGCGTGCAGGTCTGCCAGGAGGTCGTCGGCGCCCAGCCCGGCGTGCGGGTGCTCGTGCTGTCCGCCAGCGGCGAGCACGCCGACGTCCTCGAAGCCGTCAAGTCCGGCGCCACCGGCTACCTCGTGAAGTCCGCCAGCACCGAGGAGCTGATCGACGCCGTCGAGCGGACCGCCCAGGGCGACCCGGTGTTCACGCCCGGCCTCGCCGGGCTCGTGCTCGGCGAGTACCGCCGGCTGGCCGGCGAGCCCGTCGCCGGGAGCGGCGACGAGCCCGAGGTGCCCAAGCTCACCGACCGCGAGACCGAGGTGCTGCGCCTGGTCGCCAAGGGGCTCTCGTACAAGCAGATCGCCGAACGCCTCGTCATCTCCCACCGCACCGTGCAGAACCACGTGCAGAACACCCTCGGCAAGCTCCAGCTCCACAACCGCGTCGAGTTGGTCCGCTACGCCATCGAGCGCGGTCTCGACGACGACTGAGCCGCCCCTCCCTTACCCTCCCGGTCCCTCCTCCGAGTGAAGTCCGCCGCCTAATTGACAGGTTGGTGTGCGAATCCCGCTCGCTCCGTGTCGTGTGAGGTGGATCACCGTTAGCGTTGCTGCAGCGGGGTCACGACCGTCAGAAGGGAAACCTGTGATGCGGGTAGGAGTACTGACCGGTGGCGGTGACTGCCCCGGGCTCAACGCGGTCATCCGGGCCGTCGTCCGCAAGGGCGTCCAGGAGTACGGGTACGAGTTCACCGGCTTCCGGGACGGCTGGCGCGGGCCGCTGGAGGCCGACACCGTCACCCTGGACATCCCCGCCGTCCGCGGCATCCTGCCGCGCGGCGGAACCATCCTCGGGTCGTCGCGTACCAACCCCCTCAAGGTCGAGGGGGGTATCAAGCGCATCAAGGAGAACATGGCGAAGCTGGAGGTGGACTCGCTCATCGCCATCGGCGGCGAGGACACCCTCGGCGTCGCGCAGCGCCTCGCCGACGAGTACGGCATCAAGGTCGTCGGCGTACCGAAGACCATCGACAACGACCTCTCCGCCACCGACTACACCTTCGGCTTCGACACCGCGGTCAACATCGCGACCGAGGCCATCGACCGGCTGCACACCACGGCCGAGTCCCACATGCGCGTCCTCGTCGTCGAGGTGATGGGACGGCACGCCGGCTGGATCGCCCTGCACTCCGGGCTCGCCGGCGGCGCCAACGTGATCCTCATCCCCGAGCAGCGCTTCGACGTCGAGAAGGTCTGCGGCTGGGTGACCTCCCGCTTCAAGGCCAGCTACGCGCCCATCGTGTGCGTGGCGGAGGGCGCGATGCCGAAGGACGGCGACATGGTGCTCAAGGACGAGTCCCTGGACTCCTTCGGCCACGTCCGGCTGTCGGGCGTCGGCGAGTGGCTGGCGAAGGAGATCGAGCGGCGTACGGGCAAGGAGGCCCGCACGACCGTGCTGGGGCACGTGCAGCGCGGCGGTACGCCCAGCGCGTACGACCGCTGGCTCGCCAGCCGCTTCGGGCTGCACGCCATCGAGGCGGTGCACGACGAGGACTGGGGCAAGATGGTCGCCCTGCAGGGCACCGACGTGGTCCGCGTGCCGCTCGCCGCCGCCACGGCGCGGATCAAGACCGTGGACCCCGAGCTGTACGAGGAGGTCGGCGTCTTCTTCGGCTGAGTGCCGGTACGGGCCGGCGGCCTGCTCCGCGCAGGCCGCCGGCCCCGTGCCTCAGCCCCGTACCAGCACCGCCGCCAGCAGCTGCCGCACCAGCCGGTCGCCGTCCAGCGTCAGCACCGACTCCGGATGGAACTGCACCCCGGCGAAGCCGGGCCCGCGCAGCGCGTGCACGTCGCCGCTGCGCGGGTCGCGGCTCAGCTCGACGCCGCGAGCCGCCGCCAGCGCCGCCGCGGCGGCGTCGTCGCAGCGGGCGGTGTACGTGCTGTAGAAGCCGACCGTCTCCGGCCGCCCGAAGAAGTCGATCTCCTCCTGCGCCCCCTGGTACGGCACGTCCTTGCGGACCAGCGGCAACCCCAGCTCGGCGGCGAGGAGTTCGTGGCCCAGGCAGACGCCGAGCAGCCCGTGCCGGTGCCCCGCCAGCAGCTCGGCGGCCAGCCCGCGCAGGAAGCGCATCCTGGGGTCGGCGGTGTCCGACGGGTCGCCGGGTCCCGGGCCGAGCACGACGGGTCCCTCGTGCGCCAGCGCCGCGTCCCGTACGCCGGGCGCGTCGAAGCGGCGTACGTCCACCTCCGCGCCCGAGGCGCGCAGCACGTGGGCGAGCATCGCCGTGAAGGTGTCCTCGCCGTCGACCACCAGCACCCGCCCGGCCGCCGCTCGGCCGGTGTCCGCCGCCCCCTGCAT
>NZ_JACBXC010000839.1 GCF_013870535.1 Streptomyces phytophilus
AGGTCTCCGCCGGGGACAGCGGCTCCGTCGCCGGGGTCGCCGCCGCCGTCGGCCCCAGCGTCGTGGAGATCCAGTCCTCCTCGACCGCCGGGCAGTCGACCGGGTCCGGGGTGATCGTCACCGAGAGCGGCGAGATCCTCACCAACAACCACGTCGTCTCCGGCGCCCAGCAGGTCCAGGTCACCTTCAGCGACGGCTCCACCGCCGCCGCCGACGTGGTCGGCACCGACCCCGACCTCGACATGGCGCTCATCAAGGTGCAGGGCAAGTCCGGCCTCAAGCCCGCCGCCCTCGGCGACTCCGACTCCCTGAAGGTCGGCGACGAGGTCGTCGCCATCGGCTCCCCCGAGGGCCTGAGCGGCAGCGTCACCAGCGGCATCGTCTCGGCGCTCGACCGCGACGTCACCGTGGAGAAGGAGCAGCAGCAGCCGCAGAGCGGCGAGCAGTGGCCGTTCGGCTTCGGCGGCGGCCAGTACAACGGGCGGCTCGGTTCGCAGACGACGACGTACCAGGCCATCCAGACCGACGCCTCGCTGAACCCCGGCAACTCCGGCGGCGCCCTCGTCGACATGAACGGCCGGATCGTCGGCATCAACTCGGCCATGTACGCGCCGCAGGACAGCTCCTCCGCGGGCAGTGTCGGGCTCGGATTCGCCATCCCCGTCAACGATGTGAAGCAGATCCTCGACGACCTCAGGAACAATTGAGGCCGTGACCGAGCCACAGCAGCGCATCCTGATCGTCGACGACGAGCCGGCCGTACGCGAGGCGCTGGAGCGCAGCCTCGCCTTCGAGGGCTACGGGACCGAACTCGCCGTCGACGGTCTCGACGCCCTCGACAAGGCCGCCTCCTACCGCCCCGACCTCGTCGTCCTCGACGTCCTCATGCCCCGCATGGACGGCCTGACCGCCGCCCGCCGGCTGCGGGCCGCGGGCGACCGGGTGCCCATCCTCATGCTCACCGCCCGCGACACCGTCGGCGACCGCGTGACGGGGCTCGACGCGGGCGCCGACGACTACCTCGTCAAACCGTTCGAGCTGGACGAGCTCTTCGCCCGTATCCGCGCACTGCTGCGCCGCCGCGCGTACGCCGACGGCGGCGAACAGCCCGACGCCGCCGAGGCCCTGGAGTTCGGCGATCTGCGGATGGACCTCGCCGCCCGCGAGGTCACCCGCGGCGGCAGGCCGGTGGAGCTGACCCGCACCGAGTTCACGCTGCTGGAGCTCTTCCTCAACCACCCGCGGCAGGTGCTCACCCGCGAGCAGATCCTCAAGGCCGTCTGGGGCTTCGACTTCGAGCCCTCCTCCAACTCCCTCGACGTGTACGTCATGTACCTCCGCCGCAAGACGGAGGCCGGCGGCGCCCCGCGGCTGGTGCACACGGTCCGCGGCGTCGGCTACGTCCTGCGCGCCCCGGAGGGGGAGAGCCGGGCGGGGAGCAGGTGATCTCCCGCTTCGGCCGGCTCCCGCTGCGCTCGCGGCTGGCCCTGCTCACCGCGGCGGCGGTCGCGGTCGCGGTGACGGCGTGCGCGGTGGCGGCGTGGTTCCTGGTGCGCTCGCAGCTCCTGTCGTCGCTCGACGAGGAGTTGACCAAGACGGAGCCGGCGGCCCGGATCCAGATCGACAACGGCAGGCTCCGGTGCCCCCGGTCGGTGCCGGACGCCACCGGGCCGTTCACGCCCAGCGGCCCCACGGTGCAGCTCGTGCTGGAAGACGGCCAGCGGTGCTACCAGAACGGCGAACGGCTCGTCGAGGTCCAGGGGCAGGACACCCGGGTCGCCGGCGGAGAGCTGGACTGGGCGGCCCACGACACGACCGCCGACGACGGCACCGAGTACCGCGTGCTCACCCGCCCCTGGCCCCAGGTCCCGGGCGTCGCCTACACCGTCGGCCGCCCCCTCAGCGAGGTCACCGACCCCCTCGACACCCTTGCCCTCGTCCTCACCCTGCTCGCCGCCGGCGGCGTCGTCGCCTCCGGCGTCGCCGGGGTGGCGCTCGCCCGCGCGGGCCTGCGCCCCGTGGAGCGGCTGACGCACACCGTCGAGCACATCGCCCGTACCGAGGACCTCGCCGTCGAGATCCCCGTCGAGGGCGACGACGAGATCGCCCGGCTGTCCCGCTCCTTCAACGCCATGACCGCCGCCCTCGCCACCTCCCAGGAGCGGCAGCAGCAGCTCATCGCCGACGCCGGGCACGAGCTGCGGACGCCGCTGACCTCGCTGCGTACGAACATCGAGCTGCTCGCCCGCAGCGAGGAGTCCGGCCGCGAGCTGCCGCCGGGGCAGCGCAGGGAGCTGCTGGAGTCCGTGACCGCGCAGATGACGGAGCTGGCGGCGCTCATCGGCGACCTCCAGGAGCTGTCCCGGCCCGACGCGGCGCCGGACAGGGCGCAGCTGGAGGTCGTCGCGCTGGACGAGATCGCCGGGCGGGCGGTGCGGCGGGTGCGGCTGCGGGCGCCGGAGGTGCGGATCGACGCGGAGCTGGCGCCCTGGTTCGTACGGGCCGAGCCCGCGGCCCTGGAGCGGGCCGTGGTCAACCTGCTGGACAACGCGGTGAAGTTCTCGCCCGCCGGCAGCCGGGTCGAGGTCCGGCTCGGCGGCGACGGGCTGCTGCGGGTGCGCGACCACGGCCCCGGCATCCCGGAGGCGGAGCTGCCGCACGTCTTCGAGCGGTTCTGGCGTTCGCCGTCGGCGCGCAGCCGGCCGGGCAGCGGGCTCGGGCTGTCGATCGTCGCCC